>NZ_JBSFNC010000111.1:0-30557 GCF_053586895.1 Amycolatopsis sp. NPDC003731
CGGGAGCGCCACTTCCGCGGAAGTGGCGCTCCCGCGTGCCGGTTCCTTACGGGGCCGTGTACGGGGCCCGGTTCTCCAGCGAGGGGCTGGCGGCCGGGTACCGGCCGTCCTGGCCCGGCACCGGGGTGACCGTCGGGCCCTGCTGCTCCGCCTCCACCCGCGGCCGGGGACCGCGCTGGACGACCGCCTCCACCTCCTGCTCACCGCGAATGCGGGCCAGGACGCCGAGGGTGATCGCGTGGGCCAGGGCGAGGATCAGCAGCAGCACGCCGATGCGCCCGACCACGCCGGGCAGGTCGCTACCGCCCAGGTCGATCGTCGAAATGAGCGCCAGCACGCCCAGCGTGGCGAGGTGGAACAACACCGTGACCAGGCGCGTCATCGAGGCGCCCGCCGCCGGGTCGCCGTAGGAGTTCTCCAGGTACCGGCGGCCGCTGCGGTAGATGATCTGCCCGTCTATCAGGACCAGCGCAACGCCGATCGCGAGGAACGACAGGTACGCGTTCGTGGTCATGCCGGACGCTCCTTCCTGGGGGACCTTGCCCCAGGAATACCCGGCAGGTCGCGCAGGGAAACGCCCCCGTCACAGGGTGAACATCGTTACCCGGTGAAGGTGTCCGGATCCGGCCCGGTGCGACGGCCTTCGTCGAGCCTGCCGATCTCCGCCATGTCCTCGTCGTCGAGCTCAAAGCCGAACACGTCGATGTTCTGGCGCATCCGTTCCGGTGACGCCGACTTCGGGAAGACGATGTTGCCGAGCTGGACGTGCCAGCGCAGCACGACCTGCGCGGGCGTCCGGTCGTGCTTCTCCGCCAGGCCGGTGAGCACCGGGTCGTCGAGGATCCCCGCCTGCGCCAAGGGACTCCACGCCTCCGTGGCGATGCCGTGCGCCCGGTGGTACTCGCGCAGCTGCGCCTGCTGCAGCGCCGGGTGCAGCTCGATCTGGTTGACCGCGGGCACCAGGGACGTCTCCTCGGCGAGGCGGTCGAGGTGGGCGGGCTGGAAGTTCGACACGCCGATGGCGCGGGCCTTGCCGGCCCGCAGGATTTCTTCGAAGCCCTGCCACGTCCGGACGTAGTTGTCCTTGGCCGGCAACGGCCAGTGGATCAGGTAGAGGTCGACGTACTCGAAGCCCAGCCGGCGCAGGCTGCCTTCCAGCGCGGTGATCGCGTTGTCGTGCCCGTGCGCGTCGTTCGCCAGTTTCGTCGTGACGAACACGTCTTCGCGGGCCACACCGGAGTCCGCGATCCCGGCGGCGACCCCGGCCTCGTTGCGGTACATCTGCGCCGTGTCGAAGTGGCGGTACCCGGTTTCCAGGGCCGTCCGCACGGCCCGGGCCGTTTCCTCGGGCGGGATCTGGAAAACGCCGAACCCGAACTGCGGGATCCGCACGCCGTTGTTCAGTTCCGTGGCCGGAACGCCGGCAGTGGTGGTCGTCATGCGTACGGCCTACCCGGCGGTCCCCGGACGTGAAACGCGGCGGGGCGGGTGATCCCCGCACCGCCGCGTCAACTCACCCCGATCGGGTGACGCTCGGGCTACTGTCCCGGGCGGTCCACGTCACCGCGCCAGGCGCCGGTCTCCCGGCCGCGCTGCTCGATGAACTCCTTGAACCGCTTCATATCGCCCTTCACCCGGCGGTCGAGCACGCCGAGCTTGTCGGCGACGTTCTCGGCGAAGCCCTCCGGGTCGATGTCCATCTGCGCGGTCACCCGCGTGTGGGAGTCGTCGAGCCGGTGGAAGGTGATGACGCCGGCGTGGTCCGGGCCGGAGTCCGACGTCCAGGCGACCCGCTCGTCGGGGTGCTGCTCGGTGATCGTCGCGTCGAATTCGCGCGTCACGCCACCGAACCGCGTCACCCAGTGGGTGTGGGTGGCGTCCACCTGGCGGATTTCTTCGACGCCCTCCATGAACTGCGGGAATTCCTCGAACTGCGTCCACTGGTTGTACGCGGTGGAAACGGGGACTTCCACGTCCACGATTTCGGTGATCGTGCTCATGCACTCCTCCTGGTCGTTGGTCGGTGCAAATCGGCTACCCGGTGCACGGGGCGTCAAACCCGGCGTGGTTGACGCGGGGCGGAGCCGGGTACACGGCGGCCAGGCAAGGAGGTGTTCGGTGATCGAAGAGGTGAACAAGAAGCCGGCTTCCGACCGCTCGGTCGGCGAACTGGTGACGGACCTGACCGACGAGGTCAAGCGGCTCGTCCGGGACGAGATGCGGCTCGCGGTCTTCGAACTGCAGCGCAAGGGCAAGAAGATGGGCCTGGGCGCCGGGTTGTTCGGCGCGGCGGGCCTGTTCGCGTTCCTCGGGGCCGGCACGCTGGTCGCGGCGGCCGTGCTGGCGCTCGCGCTGGTCGTGCCCGGCTGGCTGGCGGCCGTGCTCGTCGCGGTCGCGCTGTTCGTCGTCGCCGGGATCGCGGCGCTGGTCGGCAAGAAGGAAGTGACGCAGGGGGTGCCACCGGTGCCCGAGGAAGCGATCAGCGGCGTCCGCGAAGACGTGGACACCGTGAAGCAGGGAGTGCGGACATGAGCGGGGACTTCCCGAAGAACGCCGAGGAGGCGCGGCTCGACCGGGATGCCACCCGGGAGGAGCTCACCGAGACCCTGGAGGCGCTCGGGCAGAAGCTCGACGTCAAGACCAGGGTCAAGGAGAACGTCGACGAGAAGCTCGACCAGGCGACCGCCAAGGTCGCCGACGTGACGAACGAGCCGACCGCGGTCAAGTTCCGCCAGGGCGCCGACGCCGTCCGCGCCAACCCGCTGCCGGTCTTCGCCGGCGTGCTGGGCCTGCTGATCCTGATCCGCCTGATCCTGCGCCGGAGGAACTCGTGAACAAAGCGCTCTACAAGCCGCTGAGCTGGGTGGTGGGTGCCCTGGGCGGCATCCTCGCCGGCCAGGTCTTCAAGCAGGTCTGGAAGCAGGTGGCCGGCGAAGAGGACGCCCCGGACGCCACCGACCGCGACTACACCTGGCGGCAGGTGGTCATCGCGGCGGCGGTCCAGGGCGCGATCTTCGGAGCCGTCAAGGCCGCCACCGAGCGCGCCGGCGCCGTCGGTTACCGCAAGGCGACCGGCGACTGGCCCGGCGACGACTGACTGTACACAGTGGACGGCGGGAGGCGGGTCCGCGCGGCGGTCACGCCTCCCGGCCGGGCTCGGGGGTCAGGCCGACGAGCGCGGCCCCGACCCCGGGGTGGATCGTCAGCACCAGGTCGGCCCCGGTGGCTTCGAGCGAACGGGTGACCGCGTGGCCGCCGAGCACGACGGCGAGTTCGGTGCGGGCGTCCGCCTCCAGCAGCGACCGGACACCGGCGCAGCTGAGGAAGGCGACCCGGGTCAGGTCGACGATCAGCCGCCCGCCGGTGGCGAGGGCTTCGTCGAGGGTGCCGACGGTGGCGGCGTCGATGTCGCCGACCAGGGTCAGGACGGTGATCCCGCCCGGTCGTTCGGTCGTGGTGACGGTGAGGCCGGACGGTTCGTAGATCGTGCGAAAACAGTCGTACATGGCGCTCCCTTTTTCAGCGGTGCAGGGGCGCTGACCGGAGCACGTGTCTGAACAACAGCCAACACCGTTGACCGTACGCCCCTGAGCGGTGAGGTCAACCCCGCGGGTTTCCCACCTCCGACCTCGGGTAATCCGTTCGGGACCGAAATCGGCGTCCCGGAAGGAGATCCATGCGTGTCGTGATCGTCGGCGGCGGTTTCGCCGGATACCACGCGGCGAAGAGCCTGCGGAAAGAAGCCGGCGAAGACGTCGAAGTGGTCGTGCTGAACCCGACGGATTACTTCCTCTACCTGCCGTTGCTGCCCGAAGTGGCGGCCGGGATCCTGGACCCGCGGCGGGTGACGGTTTCCATCCCCGAAACGCTGCGCGGGGTCCGGCTCGTGCTCGGCGTGGCCACCGGAGTCGACTTCGACGCCCGCCACGTCACCTACACCGATCCCGAGGACAACGAACACCGGATCGGGTACGACCGGCTGGTGCTCGCCGCGGGCAGCGTCAACAAGCTGTTGCCGATCCCGGGCGTGCCGGAATACGCGCACGGTTTCCGCGGCGTCCCGGAAGCGCTGTACCTGCGTGACCACATCACCCGGCAGATCGAACTGGCCGCCGCGGCCGAAGACCCCGCCGAGCGCGACGCCCGCTGCACGTTCGTGGTGGTCGGCGCCGGCTACACCGGCACCGAGGTCGCCGCGCAGGGTCCCGCGTTCACCGCGGCGCTGGCCGCGCGCCACCCCGAGCTCGCCGGGCAGAAAATCCGCTGGCTGCTGCTGGACGTCGCCGAGCGGGTGCTGCCGGAGCTGGACAAGCGGCTCGGCCGGACCGCCGACGAGGTGCTGCGCGCCCGCGGGGTCGAGGTGCTGATGAAGACGTCGGTGGACCACGCCGACGCCAAGGGTGTCACGCTGACCAACGGCGACGCCGTGCCGGCCCGCACCCTCGTGTGGTGCGTCGGCGTGCGGCCGGACCCGCTGGTGGCCGACCTCGGGCTCGAGACCGCCAAGGGCAGGCTCGTGGTCACCGAGCAGCTGAACGTGCCGGGCCGCGACGACGTCTTCGCCTGCGGTGACGCGGCCGCGGTGCCCGACCTGACCCGTCCCGGCCAGTACACCGCGATGACCGCCCAGCACGCCGAGCGGCAGGGCAGGCTGGCCGGGCGCAACGTGGCGGCGTCGCTCGGCTACGGCCGCCGCGGCAGCTACCGGCACCACGACCTCGGCTTCGTCGTCGACCTCGGCGCCGGCGCGGCCGCGGCGAACCCGCTGCACATCCCGCTGTCCGGGCGGCCGGCGAAGGCCGTGACGCGCGGCTACCACCTGATGTCGATGCCGGGCAACCGCGTGCGCACGGCCGCCGACTGGGTCCTGGAGGCGCTGACCGGCCGCCAGACCGTCCAATTGGGACTCGTCCGGTCCGGGGCCGTGCCGCTCGACACGGACAGCCCCGAACTCCCCCGTCGCTGATCGTCTCGTGTGAAAGGGAACCGCATGCCCGCCGAACCCGAACCCGTCCGCTCCGAAGGCCCGTCCGTGGTGACGGCCGGGGACCCGTCGGGCCCCAAGGTGATCGTGCTGGACCCGGCGGGTGCCGGGAAGCACGACGAGCTGCCGGCGACCTGGCGGCCGCTGGCGGACCAGCGAGCCGTCTTCTGGTGCCGCGTGCCGGCGGGCGGTGCCCTGACCGAAGCCGACGACCTCCTCGGCGACGCCGGCCCGGGTGACCCCGCCATCGCGGTCGTGGCGAGCGGCCCGTTCGCGGCGGAGGCGCTCCAGCTCGTCGAGCGCCACCCGGGCGCGGCCCAGCACCTGCTGCTGGTCGACCCGGCCTCGGACGCCTTCCTCGCCGCCGACGACGCCACCCAGGCCAACGACGCCTGGCTCGCCGAGCACGACGACGTGGTGACCAAGCTGCGCGAGGCGGGCACGGAGGTGCGGGTGGTGGCGTCGAGCAGCGAGAACCCGGACGACCGGGTGCCCCCGCCGCTGCCGCTCGGCCACCCGGTCGTGGTCACGGCCGTGCGCTCGGCGCTGGGCCTGGACTAGACCCAGGGCCGAGAAAGGCCCGCACGATCGGAGAAGCCGGCCCGAGCGCTCAACGCTGCCCGGCGGCCAGCTCCACGAAGGCCCGCACCACCGGGGAGACCGAGCCGGCCCGCCAGGCCAGGCCCAGGTCGATCCTCGGGGGCGGGTCTTCCAGCCGCCGCAGCACCACGCCGCGGCGGCGCAACGCCCGCGCCCGGTGCTCCGGGACCGCCGCGAGGCCCGCTCCCTCCGCCACCGCGCGCATCAGCTGCTCGTCCTCCGGCTCCTCGCGCACGATCGGCGGCAGCCCGCCCGGCCAGACCTGGCCGCTGATCGCGTCGTACTGGCCGGGGCCGTTCTCCCGCGGCCAGAACACCACCGGCTCGGCGGCGATCGCGGCCCGCCGCACCCGCCCGCGGCGGCGGGCCAGCGCGTGGTCCGACGGCAGCGCGAGCAGCACCTCTTCCGAGCCCACCACCGCGACCTCGATCCCGGCGGCGGTGGCCGGCGGCCGCACGAACCCGACGTCGATCTCGCCGGCCGCCAGCCGGGCCAGGTTCAGGCTGGTCCAGCCCGTCTCGAGGGCGAGTTCGACGTCCGGGTGCCGCTCGCGGTAGGCCGCCACCAGGTCGCCCGCCCGCGGGCCGGGCGCGGACCGCGTGTAGGCGATCCGCAGCCGTCCGGTGTCGCCCCGGCCGGCCGCGGTGATCACGCTCCGGGCCCGGTCCAGCCGGTCGAGCAGGTCGCGGGCCTCCGCAGCGGCCGCCCGGCCGGCCTCGGTCAACGCGAACCGCGGGCCCGTGCGGTCCAGCAGCGCCACCCCGAGGTCCGCCTCGAAGGCGCGGATCTGCTGGCTCAGCGACGGCTGCGACACGAACAGCCGGGCGGCGGCTTTCGTGAAGTGCATCTCCTCGGCGAGCACGGCGAAGTAGTGCCATCGGCGCAGGTCCACGCAGTGATTATAGGGCGTTCCTATCATTCCATCGGGACGAAGTCTTGGACCGGGCGCGCCGCCCGCTGCTGTCCTGGATCCCATGACCACGACGAGCGCGCCCCTGACCCGCCCCGACCGCAAGCTGCTGGCCCTCGCGGCCGGGCGGCGGCTCGTCGCTCCGATGGCCGGGTTCGTCGACCTCACCGCCGTCCGGGAAGCCGTCGAAGACCTCACCAAGGCGTTCGCGCCGCTCGGGGCGGTCCAGCACACCGTCGCCGCCAAGGCGTGCGGCCTCGCGCCTCTCCTGCGGTACCTCGGCGACCTCGGGATCGACGCCGAGGTCGCGAGCCCCGGCGAGACGGCGGTCGCGGAGGCCGCGGGCCTGCGCGGTCCGCGGCTGGTCCTCGACTCCCCCGCCAAAACCACCGCCGAACTCGCGCACGCCCTCGCCGGGGGCACGGCGGTCAACGCCGACAACTTCCAGGAACTCGCCCGGCTGGACGCGCTGGTCGGCACGACGCGCCCGCTGTCGGTGCTGGGCCTGCGGATCAACCCCCAGGTCGGCGCCGGCCGGATCGGCGACACGAGCACCGCCACCGCGGCGTCGAAGTTCGGCATCCCGTTGCGGGACAACGGAAACCGCGCACTCCTGCGGGAGGCGTTCGCGAGCCGGCCGTGGCTGACGCGGCTGCACGTCCACGTCGGCTCGCAGGGCTGCCCGCCGGAACTGATGACCGAGGGGGTCGCCGCGGTGCACGAGCTCGCCGAGGAGATCAACGCCGAAGCCGGGTACCGGCAGGTCACCAGCCTCGACCTCGGCGGCGGCCTGCCGGTGGACTTCACGTCCGACGCGGCGGGCCCGACGTACGCCGATTACGTCGCCACGCTGCTGGCCCGGGTTCCGGCCCTGGCCGACGGGCGCTACGCGTTCGTCACCGAATTCGGCCGGTCCCTGCTGGCGAAGAGCGGTTTCCTGGCCAGCACGGTGGAATACACGAAGGTCGCCGGGGGCCGGCACATCGCCGTGACGCACGCGGGCGGCCAGGTGGCGGCGCGCACGGTGCTCCAGCCGGAGCACTGGCCGCTGCGGCTCGGCGCGTTCGACGCCACCGGCGCGCCGAAGACCGGGCCCGAGGTGCCGCAGGACATCGCCGGTCCCCTGTGTTTCGCCGGCGACCTCCTCGCCCGCGAGCGGCCGCTGCCGCTGCTGGAGCCGGGCGACCTCGTCGTCGCCCACGACACCGGCGCGTACTACTTCGGCGCGCACTACGCGTACAACACGCTGCCCCGCCCGGCGGTGTACGGCTTCACCGTGTCGCCGCGCGGTAACGTCGAGTTCACGCCGCTGCGCCGCGCGCAGACCCTGGCCGAACTGGTCGCCGACGCGGGCGGCGAATTCCTCGGAGCGCTCCCGCAAGGGTGACCAGCCGCGTACGATGCCCGGCCATGGGGGATGGTCGAAAGTTGCCGCGGTTCGCCGCGCTACCGGTCGGCATTGTCGTTGCCGTGCAAGCCGTCGTGCTGACGGCGTTGTCCGGCCGCTACGGATTCCACCGCGACGAGCTGTACTTCGTCGCCGCGGGACGCCGGCCGGACTGGGGGTACGTCGACAACCCGCCGATCACGCCGTGGCTCGCGCGCGCGTCGACGGCGGTGTTCGGCGAGACGCCGAGCGGCCTGCGCGTGGTCGCGACGCTGCTCGGCATGGCGACCGTCGTGGTCGTCGCGCTGATCGCCCGCGAATTCGGCGGCGGCCGCGGCGTCCAGCTGTTCACCGCGATCGCGACGGCGTTGTCGTCCTACGTCCTGGTCGTGTCGCACATGCTGGCGACCAATTCCGCGGACGTGCTGCTGTGGTCGCTGATCGCGCTCTTCGGCCTGCGGCTCCTGCGCACCGGCGACGGCCGCTGGTGGCTCGCCGTCGGCGCCGCCGCCGGGCTCGGCCTGGCGAACAAGTGGCTCGTGCTGCTCCTGCTGTCCGGGCTCGGCGTCGGCGTGGCCGTCGCCGGCCCGCGCCGGGTGCTGCGGACCCGGTGGCTCGCGGCCGGCGTCGGGATCGCCGCTCTCCTGGCCGCGCCGGTGGTGGTCTGGCAGGCTTCGCACGGCTGGCCGATGCTCACCGTGGCCGGCGGGATCAGCGAGGACGACGGCGCCGAGAACCGCCTGCTGTTCGTGCCGATGCAGCTGGTCCTGCTCTCGCCGGTGCTGGTGCCGGTGTGGATCGCCGGGCTCGTGCGGCCGTGGCGCGAACCCGGCCTGCGCTGGGCCCGCGCGCTGGCCGTCGCCTACCCGGTCGTCTGCGTCGAACTGCTGGTCGTCGGCGGCAAGCCTTACTACTCGGTGCCGTTGCTGCTGCCGCTGGTCGCGCTGGGCGCGGAGCCGGTGCTGCGGTGGCTGGGCCGGGGCGGGACGGTCCGGCGCGCGCTCACCGGCGCGGCCGCCGCGGTGTGCGTGGCCGTGTCCGTCCTCATCGGACTCCCGGTGGTGCCGGCGGCGGCGCTGAACGGCCCGCTGCTGGCGCTGAACAAGGAACCGGGCGAGCAGGTCGGCTGGCCGGACTTCGCCGGCAGCGTCGCGGGGGCGTGGCGGCGGATCCCGGACGCCGAGCGCGACACCGCGGTCATCCTGGCCGGCAACTACGGGGAGGCCGGGGCGCTCGAGCGCTACGGTCCCGAGCTCGGGCTGCCGCAGCCGTATTCGCCGCACATGTCGTACGCGGACTGGGGGCCGCCGCCGGACCGGCTGGTCGGCCCGGTGCTGCTCGTCGGCCGCGTCCGGCCCGGCTCGCCCGCGGCCCGGCTGATCACCGGCTGCCGCGCGGTCGGCAAGCACCACAACGCCGACGGCGTCGACAACGACGAGGACGGTGTCGTCCTTTCGCTGTGCACGCTCACGCGGCCGTGGTCCGAGGCGTGGCCCCAGCTGCGGCACTACTACTGAGCGGGTTCGCGCTACCCTCGGGCGCATGGTGGCGAGGCGCACGGCGGTGGCCGTGGTGGGGGCGGGCCCGGCCGGACTCACGGTGGCGAACCTCCTGCGGCGCGCGGGGATCGGCTGCGTGCTGCTGGAGGCGCAGAGCCGGGCGTTCATCGAACAGCGGCCGCGGGCCGGGTTCATCGAGGAGTGGGCGGTCCGCGGGCTCGAAGAGCGCGGTCTCGGCGAGCGACTCGTGGCGCAGGCGCCGCGGCACGAGAAGTTCGAGTTCCGGTTCGCCGGGCAGCGGCACGTCTTCCGCTACGGCGACGTCACCGGGCAGCGGCATTTCGTGTACCCGCAACAGCTTCTGGTGACCGATCTGGTCGCGCAGTACACCGACGCGGGCGGTGACGCGGTTTTCGAGGTCTCGGACGTCGAACTGCGCGACCTGACGTCGGACTCCCCCGCCGTCACCTTCCGCGCGGGCGGCGCCGAGCACCGCATCGACTGCGACTTCGTGGCCGGCTGCGACGGCGCTCGCGGCATCTGCCAGGGCTACCTGCCCGCGGAATCGACCGTGAAAGCCCACCACGACTACGGAATCGGCTGGCTGGCCCTGCTCGCGGAAGCCCCGCCGTCCGCCGACGGCGTGCTGTTCGGCATCCACCCGCGCGGGTTCGCCGCGCACATGGCCCGCACGCCCACGGTGACGCGGTTCTACCTGCAGACCGCGCCGGGCGAGACCGAGGCGGACTGGCCGGACGAGCGAGTGTGGCGGGAACTGCACGCGCGGCTCACCGTGCCCGGCGGCGAGATCATCGAGGGCCGGCTGTTCGAGAAGCGGATCCTCGACATGCACAACTACGTCGTCGAGCCGATGTCGCACGGCCGGCTGCACCTCGCGGGCGAGGCGGCGCACCTGGTCGCCCCGATCGCGGCGAAGGGCATGAACCTCGCCCTGCACGACGCGTTCCTGCTGACCGACGCGTTCCGGGCGCACTACGCGGGCGACCCCGCGCCGCTGGCCGGCTACTCGGCCGCGTGCCTGCCGCTCGTGTGGCAGTACCAGGAGTTCTCGCTGTGGCTGTCCGACATCTTCCACCACACCGCGGCCGCCGGCGAGAACCCGTTCGCGGCGCGCGTCGCCCAGGCCCGGATGCGCCGCCTGCTCGGTTCGCCCGCGGCCGCGGCGGCGTTCGCGGAGCTCTACGTCGGCAAGAACGCCGATTTCTGAGGCACGGCTGACGCTGTCAAGAAGAACAAGACTGCACTTTCCGCGAAATCGCGGGCACGCTCTCCGGCATGCACGAACTCGCCGCCGAGCAGGAGCACCTGAACGTCCTCTACGCCCGCCTCGACGTCCTCCGGGAAGAGGCGGCCGCCGCGCTCGCCCGCGGCCACGCGCCGGACGTGTGGCGGGCCGAGGTGGCCCGGCTGGCCGCGGTCGAGGACGGGCTGTGCTTCGGCCGGCTGGACCTGACCGGCGGCCGGCGCGTCCACATCGGACGGATCGGGCTGTTCGACGGCGACGAACCCCTGCTGGTGGACTGGCGCGCGCCCGCCGCCCGGCCGTTCTACACCGCGACCGCCGCCGCGCCGGGCGAGGTCGTCCGCCGCCGGCGGATCACCGCCCGCGGCCGGACCGTCGTCGCCCTCGACGACGAACTGCTCGACCCGGACGCTCCGGGCGACGGGCTGGTCGGCGAGGCCGCGCTGCTCGCCGCGGTGACGGCCGGGCGCACCGGGCGGATGCGGGACATCGTCACGACGCTGCAGGCCGAGCAGGACCGGATCGTCCGCGACGACGCCCAGGGCGTCCTGATCGTGCAGGGCGGGCCGGGCACCGGCAAGACGGCCGTCGCCCTGCACCGGGTCGCCTACCTGCTCTACGCCCACGAACACCTGCGCACCCGCGGCGTGCTCGTCCTGGGTCCCAGCCGGGTGTTCCTCGACTACATCGGCCAGGTGCTGCCCGGCCTCGGCGAGCACCGGGTGGTGACGGCGACCGTGCCCGACCTCGTGCCCGGCGTCGTGGTCACCCGGGTGGACACCGCCCGGGAGGCCGCGCGCAAGGGCCGGGCGGCCATGGCGGCCCGCCTCGCCGAACGGGTCCGTGCCGCGGTGGCCGTCCCCGGGCAGGCCGTGGCCGTCGAGTTCGAGCAGCAGGTGCTGCGGCTGGACCCGGCGGCGCTCCGCCGGGCCGTGCGGACTGCCCGGGAGACCGGGCTGCCGCACAACCAGGCCCGCCACGTGTTCCACCGGGAGGTGGTCACGACGCTGACCGGGGAATTGGCCGCCCGGATGGAGGCGGTGGTGTTCACCGAGACCGGCGAGGCGCTCGACGGCGGCAGTGCCGACGGCCGCCTCGGCGAGGCCGGACTGCGGGCCCTCGCCGCCGCGGGCGTGGTGCTCGGCCCGGAGGACGACGGCCCGCGCACGCTGCTCGACGAGGTCGACCGGGAGGCGTTGCGGACGGCTCTGCTCGCCGACGCCGGGGTCCGGGACGTGCTCGACGGGCTGTGGCCGCCGCTGACCCCGGCCGACGTGGTCGAGGGGCCGTGGAGCGCCGCGGACGTCCCGTTCCTGGACGAAGCCGCCGCGCTGCTCGGCACGAGTGTGCCGGTGTTCGGGCACGTCGTGGTCGACGAGGCCCAGGAACTGTCCGAAATGGACTGGCGGATGCTGGTGCGCCGCTGCCCGTCCCGGTCGATGACCGTCGTCGGGGACCTGGCCCAGACCGGGAGCGCGGCGGGGGCCACGTCGTGGGACCGGGTGCCGAAGCCGCACCGGCTCGCGCAGCTGACCATCGGCTACCGCACCCCGCGGGAGATCATGGAAGCCGCGGCGGAGGTGCTGGCCGTCCACCACCCGGCGTTGCGGCCGCCGACCTCGGTGCGGGCGAGTGGCGAGCCGCCGTGGCGGCAGGAGGCCGACGACGTGCCCGGTGTGCTCGCCGAGCTCGTCGGCGAGCACACCGAGGGGAAGCTGGCCGTCATCGCGCCGGCGGCCGGGGACCTGGCGGCCGCCCTCTCGCTGCGGCGGCCACCGGACCCGGCCGACGACGTGGTGGTGCTGACCCCGGCCGAGGCCAAGGGCCTGGAGTTCGACGCGGTGGTGATCGCCGACCCCGCCGCCGTCCTCGCGGCCGGCCCGCACGGCGCAGGCGACCTCTACGTGGCCATGACGCGGGCGACCCGGTCGCTCGGTGTCGTCCACCCCGGGCCGGTGCCGCGGGAACTGCGCTCCCTGGCCGAACGGCCGGTCAGTTCCAGGCGATCTTGAACACCCAGGTGTAGCGGCCCGCCTGCCGGGCCGCGGCCGGGACGTCGATCACCAGCGAGCCGTTCTCCACCGTCCAGTGCAGGTTCCCGCGGTACCCGAGCAGCGTCACCCGGTCACCGGCGCGGATCGGCACCGGCGCGGCCACCACCAGGCGGCTGCCCGGCGCGGTCAGCGAGTGCACGTAGAAGGCCTCGTTCTGCTTGACCGTGAACCGCAGGTCGCCGAGCTGGGCCATCCGGGACCAGTACGTCGTGCCGTAGATCGCCTCGCCGTTGACCTTCAGCCACGCGCCCGCGTCGCGCAGGTGCTTCTGCATGACGTCCGGGATCGTGCCGTCGAAGTCCGGGCCGATGTCGAGCAGGAAGTTGCCGTTCTTGGAGACGATGTCGACGAGGGTCCGGACGACCTCCTCCGCGGTCATGTAGCGGTCGTCGGGGGTGGCGCGGTTGTAGCCGTAGGAGAACGGGTCGAGGCCGCGGCTCGCCTCCCACTTGGCGACGACCGTGTTCGGGTACGTCGTGTACTCCGGGGTCGTGAAGTCGTGGTCGGGGATGCCGCCGCGGTCGTTGTAGGTGACGTCCTTGGGGCGCTTGCGGTTCTTCGCGCGGTTGAAGTACTCGGTGAGCACGGTCCGGCTGTCGTTGACGCCGCCGATGTCGAACCACAGGACGTCGGGGTCGAACTCCGAGATCAGTTCCAGGACCTGCGGCGCCTGGTAGTCGCGGACGAAGTCCTTCCCCGCGGTGTAGCCGGTGTAGGGCAGCGGTGCGCCGGTGTACGGGTTGCGCGGCGCGTGGCCCATCCAGGGGTTGTCCGGGTTGAACCACTCCGGCAGCGAGAAGTACAGGCCGTTGCGCAGCTGCGGGGTGTACTTCCGCGACGCGGTGAACAGCTCGTCGATGATGTTCCGCTTCGGCCCGAGCTTGACGGAGTTGCGGTCGCTGACCTTGGTGTCCCACAACGCGAAGCCGTCGTGGTGCTTCGACGTCAGGACGTAGTATTCGGCGCCCGCGTCCGCGATCAGCTTCAGCCACGTGCGCGGGTCGAACTTCGCCGCGGTGAACAGCGGGATGAAGTCGTCGTAGGCGAAGTTCTCGCCGTACTTCTGCTTGTGGTAGGCGTAGGTCGCCCCGTTCGGGTCCTGCTGGTTCTGCCAGTACCACTCCGCGTACTGCTGCCCCACCGGCGCCCACGCGGGCACGGCGTAGACGCCCCAGTGGATGAAGATGCCGAACTTGCTGTCGTTGAACCAGTAGGGCGCGCGGTGTGCCGACAGGGAGGCGTCGGTCGGCCGGAAATCCGGGACGCCGAGGGTGATCGGCACCTGCTGGGTGGCGAGCGTGCCGCGGCCGGCGGTGACGCGGATCTGGCCGTTCGTCGTGGTCCCGGGCGGCACGGACGCGTTCGGGGCCAGGCCGAGCCGGACCGTCGCCTGCTCCCCCGGCGCCAGCGCGCGGATGGCCGCGGGCACGGTCGTCCGGCCGCCGGGGACGTCGACGGTGACGCTCACCCGGTCGCCCGCGCCGAGCCACACGGTTCCGGCGTTGACGATGGTCGCTTCGGCGGCCTGCGGGCCGCCGTCGGTCAGCAGGTTCGCCGTCGACCGGCCGTCCAGGACCAGCGCCGAGCGGCCCACGGCGACCGGCTGGAGGGTGAGGGCGAAGACGTGCAGGCTGGAGACGTTCGGCGCCGGGTTCGCCGTCGTGGGCAGCGTCAGCGCGACGGCTTCGCGGGCGGGGTCGATCCAGACCTGGCCGGTGGCCAGGGAAACCGGGTTGTTGTCGACGACGCCGCCGGGTGCGTAGCGGAACGGCGAGACGAGCGCGCCGCTGCCGGTGTACCAGTCGGGGCCGGAGAGGGATCCGGTGCTCGTGCTGCCGTCGGCGTAGTGCACGGTCGCCGGGCCGCCGGTGGCGCCGTAGCTGGCCGCGACCAGGAAGTACGCGACGAAGTACCGGCCCTTCGGCAGGTCGATCCGCTGGCCGGTGGCGGCGATGTTGTTCTTGGCCCCGGCGGCCGCGGACCCGAGCTCGAAGGGGACGCCGCCGGCGGTGACGGTCTGCCCGGCGGGCACGTGCTCGGCCGGGAAGGTGTAGCCGGAGCCGTCGAAGTCGCCGCCGGTGGCCGACGCGCTGTCGATGCCGTCGTTGCCGAACCAGGCGTCGAGGGCGACCGGGACGGGCGGCGGGGGCGGGACGATCGGGGTTTCCGGGCGGTCGGGAGCGGCGTCGACCGGGACGCCGGCGCCGGCCGGGGTGTGGCCGGCCACGCCGAGCGCGACGGCACCTCCCAGGGCGATGCCGAGGGCTTGGCGGCGGGGGAAGGTCGGCACTGAACCTCCAGGGATCGGATGACTACGGCGGATTTGCGACAAATTCCACCCACAATGGGCACACCTGTCGCTGGCGGAACTGATTCATCCGATGAATGACCCTGCTCGTTGGCCTCCGCTCTGTCAAGGGGCCATTCGGTGCGATCGTGGTGAACCGGGTTCGTGTTCGCCGCGTATCCCTAGGTAACGAGCTTGCGGCGCTTTCGGGGGTCCGGGTGGCGGAGCCCCCGGCCCGGGGCGAAGCCCCGGATGTCACAGCACTCGCCGCCAGGACCCAGCCGCACCGAAAGGCCAGACCGATGTCCACCGATTCCAACGCGCTGAGCCGCCGCGCGATCGCCATGCTCAAGGCGATCGCCGACGGGCGCGCCGAGCTCCGCTGCAGCTGCGAACCCGACCTCCGCGTGGACGGCCTGTCGTGCTGCGACCAGAACACCGCCCACGACCTCGCCCGCGCCGGCCTGGTCAGAGCCACCCGGCTCGTCGCCCCCGGCCAGTGGGCGCCCGCCGAACTGACCGAAGCGGGCCACCGCGCCCTGACCGGGTTGCCCGCCGCCGCGGCTTGAGCCTCCCGCTCACCCAAGACCGTGAAGGCCACCTCGCGCTCGTCGAGGTGGCCTTCACGGCGTTCGGACGTCCTCGGCCGAGAAACCCCCGAGAGGGCTGAACCGGCGCGGGCCGGCGGCCGTGCTTTGGGTGAGGGCGTCTCGCACACGCCCTCCGGGGTCGCCACGACGCAACGATCCGGGCCAGCCTCCGCCCGATCGGGACCGGGTACCCCGGCGAGCGGCCGTCGCGGCAACGGCCACCTCGCGCGGGCCCGTCCGGCATCCCCAGAATCCCGGACGGGCCCGCCCCTTTTCCCGACGGGCGCTGTCGCGGATCTTGTCCGGTACCTCACCTGATCAGCGGTCACCGTCCCGCGAACCCACGCGCGACGGTGGGGACATGCGACGTTTCGTGGCCGTGAGCGCGGCCGTCCTGGCGGGCATCGGACTCCTCACGACCCCCGGGAGCGCGAACCCGGGCAGTGCGCATTCGAGAAGTGCTGTCCCGGCCGTCGCCCAGCACGCGGTCGGCGGCTGGGTCGGCACCTGGGCCGCGGCGCCCGCGGCCGCCGTCGCGAACACGCCGGACGGCTACCCGGGCTACTCGATCCGCAACGTCGTGCACACCAGCGCGGGTGGTGGCCGCGCCCGCGTCCACCTGTCGAACGCCTTCGGCGCCGCTCCCCTGACCTTCGGGCACGTCACCATCGCGGTCCAGGGCACCGGGCCGGACGCCGTGCCGGGCACCCTGCGGTCGCTCACCTTCGGCGGCGCCCCGAGCGTCGTCGTCCCGGCCGGCGCCGAAGCCTTGAGCGATCCGGTGAGCCTCCGGATCCCCGCCGACACGAACCTGCTCGTGACCACGTACGTCCCCGCGAAATCCGGGCCGGTGACCTACCACCCGGCCGCGGCGCAGACGTCGTACTTCACCCGCAACGGCGACTTCGCCGCCAGCGAGTCCGGGACCCCCTACACCGAGCAGACGTCGGTGTGGCACTACGTCACCGGGGTCGACGTCCAGGGCGGCGCCGAAGCTTCGATCGTGACGCTCGGCGATTCGATCACCGACGGCGTCGGCTCGGTCTCCGGCGCCAACCACCGGTGGCCGGACTACCTCGCCGACCGCCTGCACGGCCGCTTCGGCGTGCTCAACGCCGGCATCAGCGCCAACCGGCTGCTGCTCGACGTCCCCGGTTCCGGCGCCGGCCAGAACGCGCTCTCCCGCTTCGACCGCGACGTCCTCAGCGTCGGCGGCGTGCGGACGCTCATCGTGCTGGAGGGCATCAACGACATCCAGCAGGACCCGCACCAGACCGACCCGGCCGCGATCACCTCGGCGTACCGGCAACTGGTGGCGCAGGCGCACGCGCGCGGCATCCGGGTCCTGGGCGGCACGCTCACGCCGTTCAAGGGCTGGCGCGTGTACGACGACACCCTCGAAGCGACCCGCCAGGCGGTGAACGGTTTCATCCGCACCGGCGGGGTCTTCGACGGTGTCGTCGACTTCGACGCCGCGGTCCGCGACCCGGCCGACCCGCTCCGGATGCTCCCGGCCTACGACTCCGGCGACCACCTCCACCCCGGCGACGCGGGTTACGAGCGGATGGCCGCCGCCGTCCGGCTCGACCGGCTCTGATCCCGCGGGATGAACAGCACCGCGACCAGACTGAGCACCGCCACGGCCACCAGGTAGAGCGAAACCGAAAGCGAAGTGCCCGTGGCGGTCTGCAACGCCGTCGCGATCAACGGCGCGAAACCCCCGCCCAGCACCGCACCCACGGCGTAGGAGAACGAAGCCCCGCTGTAGCGGTAGCGCGGCTCGAACAGCTCCGCGAACAACGCCGACTGTGGCCCGTAAGTGGCGCCCAGGCCGATGTTGAGCACGACCACCGCGACGATCAGCCACACCGTCGCCTTGGTGTCCACCAGCAGGAAGAACGGGATCGGCCAGACCACCAGGAGCACCGAACCGGCCAGGTACACCGGTTTCCGGCCGACGCTGTCCGACCACGCGGCCGAGGCGAGGATGCTCACCAGCCACGTCACACTGCCGACGATGACGACGACCAGCAGCGTGGTGCGGTTGATCTTGAGCACCGACGTGCCGTAGGACAGCAGGTAGGCCAGGAAGATGTACCCGATCGCGGTGTTGGCGATGAAGCTGCCGGAGGCGACCAGCACCGCCCGCGGCCGCTCGCGCAGCACCTCGACCATCGGCCGGCTGCTGCGTTCCTCCGCCTCCCGCAGCCGCTTGAACACCGGGCTTTCCTCGATCCGCAGCCGGATCACCAGGCCGACGCCGACGAGCACGATGCTCGCCAGGAACGGCACCCGCCACCCCCACGACGCGAACTGGGCGTCGGTCAGCGCGCGGCCGAGGACGAAGAACATCAGCTGTGCCAGGATCAAGCCGGCCGGGACGCCGATCTGCGAGAACGCACCGTACCGCCCGCGGCGGTCCTCGGGCGCGTGCTCGACCGCCATCAGCGCGGCCCCGCCCCATTCGCCACCCGCGCTCAACCCCTGCAGCAACCGCAGGATCAGCAGCAGGATCGGCGCCCAGACACCGATTGCGGAGTACGTCGGCAGCAATCCGACGCCGACCGTGGCGAAGCCCATCAGCAGCAGCGACAGCACCAGCATCGCCTTGCGGCCGACGCGGTCGCCGAAGTGGCCCCAGAGGATGCCGCCGACCGGGCGGGCCAGGAAGCCGACGCCGAGCGTCGCGAACGCCGCGAGCGTCCCGGAAGCGGGCGACAGCGTCGTGAAGAACAGCTTGCCGAACACCAGCGCCGTTGCCGTGCTGTAGATGAAGTAGTCGTACCACTCGATGGTGGTCCCCACCGCGCTCGCCACGGCGACCCGCCGCAAGGGCCGGGCCGCGACCGCGCGGCCGGTCACGAGCCGGCTAGTGCTGGGTCGGCGGCAGCGACCAGGTCGTCCACGAGCAGGTCCATCAGCAGCCCGTCGTGCCAGCTGCCGTCGGGACCGCGCTCGTAGGACCGCATCGTGCCGACCGGCCGGAAGCCGAGCGAGGCGTAGAGCCGGATCGCCGCCTCGTTGCCGGCCGCGGGGTCGATCACCAGCCGGTGGTGCCCGCGCACCGTGAACAGGTGCTCGGCCAGCGTGCGGATGGCGTCCGAGCCGAGGCCGCGGCCCTGGAAGTCCGGGTGCACGGCGATGTCGATCCCGGCGTGGCGGTACTGCGGATCGGCCTCCTCGAAGGCGAGTTCGATGCCGATGACGGCGGTGTTCCCCACGTCGTCGTACTCGATGGCGTAGGTCGTGGTGCCTTCGTCGGGGTCCAGCAGATAGGACACCTGGGCGGCCACCGGCTCCTCGGCGTCGGCCCACCAGCGGGCGACTTCGGGGTGCGACAGGATCTCCTCGAACCGGGCGGCGTCCGGGGCGGCAGCTGGCCGCAGCCGGACACGGCTTCCGGTGATCAGGCCGGTCATCGGCCCAGTGTCGCCCGCACGGGCGCCCGCTGTCGAGACCCCGAAAGGACCGCTCAGGCGTAGACGGTGACCACGTCCTGGCCGGCACCGGCCGCCTTGCGCAGGGCCGCGAGCACGTCGTCGATCACCTCGGCGTCGTCCTCGTCCAGGTCACCGGGCCGGTCGTCGCCCGCCTTCGCGAGGGCTTCCTCGAGCTCCCCGGCCAGCACGAACCCGACCATCGGGTAGTCGTACCAGACGATCCCTTCGAAGTTCCGCGAGATCAGGTGGTCGGCCACGTCGGCGCCCAGCAGCCCGGCGAGGACGCCGTCGAACAGCTCCTCGCGGAACCGGTCGCCGCCCGAAGAGGAGTGCCCGGTGCGGCCCACCTCCTCGCCCAGTTCCATGGCCGTGCGGGCGACGGCGTCCGCCACCTCCGGCGTCGGCTCGCCGCCGCCCGCGTCGCGGAACGCCGCCACCACCGGGTCGGCGGCCACGCGCGCCCGGAACTCGTCGAACGACATCGCGCGGAAGACCAGCGCGTAGCTCATGCTCCTACTCCCCGTAGCCCGGCGTCACCTTGACGACCGCCTTGCCGTCCGGCCCGACCGTCGTGTTGACCGGAACGTACTTCACCGGCGGGTGGCCGTTGTGGATGGCGTTCCAGATCGACGTCCCGACCTCACCGCGGCCGTCGTAGGTCGCGTTCTCCGGCTTGCTGTTCTTCATGTTCGCGGCGACGTCCTTGAGGTACTCCGTGCTGCCCTGGTCCATCCGGTGGTCGTTGGGCCGCTGCGCGGGCGGCACCGGGTCACCGGTGTTCGGGTCGAACTTCTGCACGCGGCCGTGCATCGGGCCGCCGGTCAGCGTCGAACCGTTGCCCTTCGCCTCGACGACGTGCAGGGTCTTGCCGTCCCAGTAGGCGACGTCGGCGACGTTGTTGCCGTTGAAGGCGACCGCGTTCGGCCACGGCTCGCCCGGCTTGGTGCCGTACTTGCCCGCCGGCAGCGGATTGGCCTTCGTCGGCGTGATCATCTCGAGGTCGTCCTTGCCGGTGGTCTTCTTCAGGTAGTCGTGCGCCCCGGCCTCGCCGACGTCCTCGGACCGCTTGACCTTCGTCTTGCCCTCGTCGTCCTTCAGGCGCCTGCCGAGCGGGTTGTCCGGGTCGTCCTTCGGGAAGTTCTTGTACTTGTCGATCGCCGGGTCCTTGAGGTCGTCGTTGACGATGTCCCCGGGCTTGTAGTCCTTGCCGGTGTTGGGCTTCTTGTTCGAGCCGGACCCGGAGGCCTGCGTCGAGTCGTCCTCGGAGCGCTTGCGCTTCGGGACCCGGTCGTCCTTGACCTTCCCGCACGGCGACACCGTCGGCGCCAGGCCGAGCGGGTCGGCCGCGACGAGCGGGTTCGCCACGTACGCGACCGGGTTCGGCGCCGGGTCGAGGCCCAGCGGGTCCGGGCTGAGGTATCGGCCGGTCGCCGGGTCGTAGTAGCGGTAGACGTTGTAGTGCAGGCCGGTCTCAGCGTCGCGGTACTGACCGGGGAAGCGCAGCGGCGTGCCGCCCGGGTCCGCCAGGTCGGTGCCCCACAGGTCCGCCTGGCCGCGCCACAGCAGCGCCCCGGCCGCGTCGACGAGCTCGATCGGCGTGCCCACCTGGTCGGTGACGACGGTGGCCAGCCGCCCGGCGGCCACCTGCGCCAGGGGTTTGCCGTCGTCCGGGTGGTACTCCCAGGTGGTGACGCGCGGACCGGCCTGTTCCTCGACGAGGGTGGTGCCGTCCCAGGTGAACAGCACCTGCTCGGCCACCACCGGGGCGCCGCCCGGCCCGGCGACGAGCCGCTGCTTGGCGGTGCGCCGGCCGAGCGGGTCGTAGCGGTAGCGCCAGTGGCTGCCGTCCGGGGTGACGACGCCGGTGAGCCGGCCGAGGGCGCTCCAGGCGTACTGCCAGACCGCGCCCGAGGCGTCCCGGCGGGACACGAGCCGGCCGTGGGCGTCGTACTCGTAGGCCGCGGTGTCCGAGGCCGTCAGCCGGGTGCCGGTGTAGAACCGGCGTTCCCGGGCGGTGCCGGTGATGTTGCCCGCGCCGTCGTAGCGGTACTGCTCGGCGCGGTTCGGGCCGGTGACCGCGGTGACCCGGCCGGCGGCGTCGAGCTGGTAGCGCACCGGGCCGGTCGCGTCGTCGTCGACCCCGGCGAGCTCGCCGTCGGGCCGGTAGTCGTACCCACGGGCGTGCACCCGCCGGCCGGCGACCGTGACGGTCTGCCCGGTGAGGCGCTCCCCCGCGTAGGCCTGTTCGAGCACGACGTCACCGAAGACGCGCCGGGTTTCCGCCCCGCCGTCGTGCCCGAAGCGGATCGACTGGCCGGCGATTTCCAGCGCGACCGGGACGCCGTCCGGGTCGAAGCGCCACACGCTGTCCACTCCGGACGGTGTACGGCGGTGCACGACGTGGTTTTCGTCGTCGTAGCCGAAGGAAACGGTCCGGCCGTCGACGGTGTGGGCGAGGACGCGGCCGGAGTCGTCGCGCTCGATGTCCACCCGGGACTCGGCGTTCGCCGCGGTGGCGAGCCGGCCGACCGGGTCGTGGGCGAACGTCGTGAGCTCGTCGGCCGTGCGGCGGGAGACCACGTTGCCGAGCACGTCGTAGCCGTACTCGACGACCAGGCCGCCGGATTCCGAGCGCACCAGCCGGCCCGCGGCGTCGTGGGTGTAGCGGGTCACGCGGCCGTCGAAGTCGGACTCGGCGGCCAGGCGCCCGGCCGGGTCGTAGCTGTAGTGCCAGGTCAGCCCGGCCGGGTTGGTCACCGCGACCAGGCGCAGCTCGGTGTCGTAGGAGTAGGCCGTCCGCGCGCCGGTCGGGTCGGTGACCGCGGTCAGCAGGTCGAACGGGCCGTACTCGCGGGCTTCGGCCTGGCCGAGCAGACCGGTGTGGCCGAGTTCGTTGCCCTGCCGGTCGTAGCGCCACACCTCCTGCGCGCCGGACGGCGTCGTCCGGGCCAGCAGCTTCCCTTCGACGCTCCAGCGCACCGCGGACCGCCCGCCCGCGGCGTCGACGACGGCCTTCGGGCGGCCGAACAGGTCGGTGCCGTCGCCGCGCTCGCGCACCCGCTCGCCCGTGGCCGCGGCGGGCTCTTCGGCGACGGGCGCCGTCTCGTCCGTGCCGTCGGCGATGCCGAGCAGCGTCGTGTACGGGTCGGGTGCGCGGCCGGCCGGGTAGTGGCGGCGCCAGACGCGGCCGGCGGCCTCGACCGCGATGTCGAGGGCGCCGTCGAGGTGCCGGGTGACGGCGACGCGGCTGCCGTCGGGCCGCACGACCGCCCGCAGTGCGCCGGCCTCGTCGTGCTCGAACAGCGTCGTGTGGCCGAGCGGGTCGGTCCGGCTCCGCATCCGGTCGTAGCGGTCCCAGGTGTAGCCGGTGACCGCGCCGAGCGGGTCGACGTCCCGCACGAGCTGGCCGAGCTCGTTGAAGTGGTGCTCGCTGGTGTGGCCGAGCGAGTCGGTGAACCGGGTGACCCGCTGCGCGCTGTCGTAGGCGAACCGGCCGTCGAGGAACCCGCCGTCCCCGACGGTGACCACGCAGCGCCCGCCGGCGTCGTAGACGTAGCGGTACCAGACGCCGTTGCGGTCGTGCCAGCCGGTGATCCGGCCGGCGTCGTCGTACTCGAACCGGACCGGGGTCTCCGACGAGTCGACCACCGCGACCAGCCGGCCGCGCGGGTCGTAGTCGTAACGGACCGCGCGGACGCGGTAGCCGGTGTCGCCGTCGACGACGTCCACCGCCACCACGCGGCCGCGGTCGGTGGTGAGCGCCACCTCGTAGCCCGCCGAGTGCGTCACGCGCGAGGGCTCACCGGAGGGCGTGTAGGCGCACTCGATGACGGCACCGGTGGCGTCTTCGACGCGGTCCAGGGGCTGCAGCGCGGCGCCGCGGCCGGGCAGCGGCGCGAAGGTGAGCGTCCGCCGGGCCAGGGGGTCGTGCAGCGTGTAGCCGGTCGCCGTGCGGGTCAGCGGCCGCCGCGGGCCTTCCAGCGGCAGCACCGCGACCCCGGGTTCGGCGTGCGGGTAGACCAGGACCAGGCCGTCGGCGGAGAAATAGCAGACGTGCTCGTCGTCGAGCTCCAGCCGCTGGTCCACAGTGGACGTCCAGGTGGGACCGAACCACTGCCCGGCCCGGTAGGACGAGATGTGCGTCCGGTCGAGCACGAGCGGGAGCGGGTCCGGCAGTTCGAGGTCGCGCTGCTCCAGGATGACGTCGCCGTTGGCGACGTCGACCGGGTCGGACTTGCAGACCCGGTCGTCCGGGCCGACGCCGCGGTCGCGCGGGTTGTCCGGCTTGTTCGAGCCGCCCTTGCCGCTGTCGCCCTTGCCCCCGCCCGACGGCGTGGTCGAGCCACCGCCCGGAGAGGAATCCGGGCCCTTCGGGTTGTCGTCGGGGCCTTTGGAGCCCGGCGGCGGGTCGGTCTTCGGTGGCGGGTCGCCTTTGGCGCCGGAAGTGCTGGTGCCGTCGCCCTTCGCCCCCGAGGTCGTGGTGCCGTCGCCGTCGCCTTTACCCTTGGGGCCGCCGATGTCCTTCGGCCCGCTCTTGATGTCGGTGTGCTTGGGCGGTGGCGCGGTCTTGCCCGGCTTGATCTTCCGCAGCGCTTTCGCCGCGTCTGAGAACAGGTCCCCGGCGCGTTTGAGCAGCGGAACCAGCGCCTTCAACGCCGTCACCAGCCGCTTCACCAGGTCGGCGATCTTCGACGCCGTCTTGGCGACGGCGTTGATCACCTGCGGCACGACCCAGGTCATGCCGATGCCGAGGGTGAACAGCACCTGCAGCGCCCAGCTGATCAGGTGCCCCACCAGCTCCGCGATGATATCCCGCACCAGCGCCCGGACCGCGGCCACGACCTCACCGGCCGTCTTGACCCCGCTGGAAGCGCCTTCGCAGCCCTTCTGCGCGGTCTCCAGCAGCGTCACCGTGTCCTGCGCCCGCTGCCGGTAGGTGTCGGCCGCGGCACCGGTCCAGGACACGGTGTCGGCCTTGACCATGCCGGTCAGGTCCTCGCCGACGCTGCCCAGCTCGGTCGCGATGTTCTTCCACGTCTCCGACTGCGCGGCGATCTCATCGGCGTTGCCGGTGAGGCCGTTGAGCGCTTCCTTGAGCGGCCCGACGTGTTCCATCAGCCAGCCGACCCCGGCGGCCAGGATCGCCCCGAACGGGTCCATCGCCATCGACAGCGCGTCCAGCGCCGTCCCGACCGAACCCAGCGCGACCGACGCCCAGTCCCCGCTCTCGATGGCCGACTTCAGATCGTTCGCCGACTCCAGCAGCGAAATGCCCGAATACGCCTTGGTGGAATCCTTCGTCTCCGCGACCAGCGGATTCACCACGGATTGTTGTCCTCGTCGTCGGAAGTGGCAGGCCGCCGCTGCGGCTGCGGGGCACCGGGGGCGGGCGGGGTCGCCGCGCCACCCGCGGGGGCCGGGGGCACCGGCGCGGGCGGGGTGGGCGGCTGCTCGTCCGGTTCGTCCGGGTCGGGGAACCGGCCCCGCAGGTTGTCGAGCAGCAGGCCACGGGTTTCGCGGTCTTCGTCGCCGAGCTGCTCGGCCATCACCCCGGCGACGCGGTCGGCGATGCCGGACTGCGCCCGGCGCATGGTCGTCAGGATCTGCCGCGAGAGCTCTTCGAGGGGGAACGACTTGACCTTGTTCGAGAACGTCAGGTCGGTGACGGTGCCGTCCGCGCCGACGGTCACGCTGACCGCGCCGTCGGAACTGGTCGCGGTCAGCCGCAGCCGTTCGGTCTGCTCCTGCGCCGCCTGGTACCGCTGCGCCTTCGCGGCGAACCCGGCCGCCCAGTCGTCCATCCGGCGGATCGTCTCGTCGGGGTCCCGCATGAGGTCCCCCAGTCCGTTCGGACCCGTCATGCGTTGGACCTCGCTTCCACTGCGCGCGGCGAAGCCGCGAGCTGACGCTCGAACGGCTGCGCGTTGGCTTCTTCGCCTTCCCGGTAGGACTTCGCGGCCGCCGTGACGTTGTCCGCCAGCCCGCGCACGCCTTCCGCGGACGCGGTCAGCGCGTCCTTCGCCTCCTCGTTGGTCGGCCGGATGATCGGCGGGAGGAAGGCGCACAGCAGCCCGTAGGCGTGGTCGGACATCGCCGTGTCGGCCGCCGAGCTCGCCGTGTTGAGCCGGTCCACCAGGCTCTCGACGTGACTCGCGTGCGCGACCAGGTCGTCCGGTTCGACCTCGAAACCGGGAGCCGTCACGGGCGTCACTTCCAATCCTGGTTCTTCCAGTCGCCGATCACCGGCGGTGCGACCGCCTGCTCGCCCGCGAAGAAGTTCGGGTCGTCGCTTTCGAGGTAGTCGGCTGCCTTGTGTTCCTTGTCGTCTTCCTTCTTGCCCCCGCGGCCGGCCCCCATGCCGCCCATGCCCGGGGAGCCCGCGGCACCGGCCGCACCGCGGCCCGACATCGCGTTGCGCGCCGCCGCCGCTTCGGCTTCCGCGGCCGCGCCGGACGCGGCACCGCCGCTGAGGTTGCCGGCACCGCGCAGGCCCGCACCACCGGCGCCGGACCCACCGGCCCCGGAGCCGCCGATCCCGCCGAGCGAGCCACCGCCGCCACCGCCGCCGCCGGGGATGCCGCCGAGCCGGCTGGCGATGCTCTCGCCGTTGATGCCACCACCGCGGCCGATGGTCGGCATCTTCGCCCCGCCGGGGGTGTTGAGGCCGCCGGTGCCGGTGGGCAGCCCGGTGAGCGGGTCGATGCCGGGCGGGGTGAACCCGGGGATCGAGCCGCCGCCGCGGACGGTCCCGCCGCCCCCCGAGACGTCCGGGATGTTCGGGATCGACGGCGGCGTGAACCCGCTGCCGCCACCGGCGCCCCCGCCGCCCGGGATGCCGGAGGGCGTGAAGCCGGAGGACGTCGTCGAGTCGTCGAAGTGCGGCAGCGACGAGCCGGGGATGCCGGCACCGCTGAAGTTGCCGCCGCCGGGGCCGTTCGGGGCCTCGAAGTTCGGCGGGGTGAAGCCCGCGCCACCGGAGCCGCCCGCACCGCTGCCACCGCCGGGGATGCCGGCGCCGGAGAAGCCCGAGCCGCCACCGCCGGGGATGCCACTGCCTGAATTGCCACTGCCGTCGCCGCCCGCACCCGGGATGCCACTGCCGGAGAAGCCGGACCCTCCGGCGCCGCTGCCGTCGCCCGGGATGCCCGCGCCCGCGGCCCCACCGGCGCCGAGGCCGGCGGCGTTCACGTCGGCCGGGGTGCCTGCGGCATCGGGGAGCCGCCGGCTTCCCGCCAGCAGCGGCTGGACGTCACCGCCCGCCCCGGCGCCGCCCCGCGCGACGACGTTCTGCCTGGTCGCGGTCGCGGTCGGCAGCTTCGGCGGGGCCGGGAACCGCGGGGTGGCGACGGCGGCGCCGATGGTCTCGTCGTACTGCGTCATGATCTGCGCGGCGTGGTCCCGCGCGGCCTGCTGCGCCCGGTAGGTCTGCATGGCCTCGCCCGCGGCCGCCGCGTACTGGATCGGGTCGGTCATCGACATCAGGCGCTGGTTGGTCGACTGCAGGTCGAACTGGACCGGCGGGTTCGCGACCATCTGCCGCTGGGTTTCGTTGAGCGCCTGGGAGTGGATTTCCTGCTGCCGCCCGGCGAGCGTGGCGCCCTGCGCGGTCGCGCCGAGCCACTTGCCGACACCGGCGAGGTGCTCGCGGACGGCGTCACCGGCGTCGCCCTGCCAGTTGTTCGTGCTGGCGTTGATCGCGTCGGCCAGCGTCTTCTGGTGCGTGCCGAGGTCGTTGCCGACCCGGACCCACTCCTCCGAGGTTTCCGCGACGGTCGCCGGGTTGGCGTCCTGCGTGATGGCCTCGTTCATCTGCTCGTGGCTGGCGTTGTTCCACAGGGTGCGCGGCGCCCCGCCGTTCTCCCGCATGGTGAGGCCCTCGTCGAGGCCGTGCTTGGCGTCGTTGAGGTGCTGCTGGTAGAGCTCCTGGATCTTCTTGTCGCGCAGCACCGGGTCGACGACCGGGCCGAGCCAGCCGGCCCGGATCTCGTCGTCGATCTGCTTCGTGGCCATCTCGCGGATCTCGTCGCCCGAGGGCGACTTGTCCGTGGTCAGCGGCCCGACGTAGTACTTCGACGACGAATCGGCGGTCACGTCGTAGAGCGGACTGCGCGGGTCGTAGTCCGGCGACGACGGGTCCGAGACGGACTCGGCGGTGGGTGCCACGGTCTCCCTCAGCTCTGGTCGGCGGTCGGGAGCGAGGTCAGCGTCGTGCGCGTGGTCTCTTCCCGGGACTTGTAGTTCTTCTTGGCCAGCTTGATGGCTTCGATGTAGGTCGGGAACTCCTGCCGCGCGGCCTGCAGCTGGGTGACCAGGCCGTGCTCGTCGGCGGCGGTGCTGACCATGTGCGCGGACACCCACTGCCCGGTGGCGGTGCGGCTCATCGCGGGCGCGTCGTGCAGCCGCTGCAGGTTGGCCCACCGCTGCTCGAGCGACTCGAGCACGCCTTCGAGGGCCTCGATCAGCTGGTTGCCGGTGGTGTCGTCGATGGCGAAGCCACCGGTCTGCGCCAGCCGCTTGAGCTGCGCCCCGGCGAGCCCGACCCGCACGGCGGCCATGGCCTTCGCCTCGGGGGTGGCCGCGCTCTGCATCTGCATGGTGGCCTGGATGGCCTGGGCCGCCGCGGCGGTCTCTTCCGTGGTCATGACTGCTCCTCCCCGATCAGTAGACGGCCGCGATGGCGTCGCGGATGGCGCGCGCGAGATCGGCCCGCCCGGCGGGCACGTAGTCCGCGGTGAGTTCCCCGCCGTCGCCGGTCCGGGTGTGCACGAGGTACCGGCCATCGGCGGTGTCGAGCCAGCTCAGCGGCTCGCTGGCGACGCGTTCCCCGCGCCGCCCCTGGGCGCTGACGGCAATGTGCCCCCCACCCAGCCGAGGTTCGGCCAGCACCCGTTCGAGCACGGCGACATCGGACGGTTTCGGAGCCGGCGGCCGCCGCCCGGGCCGCACGACGGCCTTGACCTCGATCATGCCGAAGGCATCGGTCTCTTCTTCGTCGAACTCGGCGTCGGCGATCCGCTTGGCGGTCATGGCGGAGACCTCCCGCCCGGCGGCCCGGTGCACGGTGTGCCGCCCGGTGCTGGCGGCGGGAGCCGGCGGAAGCACCCCGGTGACGACCTCGACGAGGTCTTCGTCGGCGAACAGCGAGAACAGCAGTTCATCGGTGTCGGCGGACTGCGTGATCCCGAGCGCCTGGGCACCATCGCTGACGACGAGGACGGCCACATCGGCCCCCAGCCCATCGATCCCGCTGACGGCCACGGAGATCCGCGGTTCGGCAAGCAGTTCGAAGGCGGTCCGCACGCCGGGGTGCAGCTCACCGGAGACGGACAGACGCCGCTCCTCGAGCTCGTCGTAGACCTGCCGGGCAATGTGCACGAACCGCACGGGATCGGACGGCAGGTTCCCGGCCCGGAGCGGGTACCGCCGGACATCGCCCCCGGTAGCCCGCCCGACGACGAGTGCTTCGAAGACCTCGAGGACGAACTCGAACCGCTCCGCCATTTCCCCTCGCCGGATCCTTTTCGTCAAACCTTCAAGCAAGTTCCCTGATGAACATTAGCAGTGCGGCTGCGGTGGGGGTCGCGACCGCCACCCGGATGCCCGAAAGACCACGCTCCGCTGGCCCGGGCGGGCAAGGGGATGTCGCCCGATGGAGTGGTGGGGCGCTCGTTCGGGGGCCGGGCTGCTGGCGGGTTGCTCGGCCGCGGAGGGCGGCCGGACGGTGGCGAGCTCGGGCGGCGAGCAGCGAGGGCGGCGATTTGCGCTGGCAGGGGCTGTGCTTTCCGGCCGCAGTGGCGGGATGGTCGGTCCGATCGGGGATACCGCTGGGTGGGACAGAGGATGGAGCGCCCGACGCCGAGCGCGGCGAGGCCGAGCCGAGCTCCGGCACGGTTTGGGCACGGCGGCACGACGGCACGACGGCACGACGGCACGACGGCAGGGAAGGTCGCGCAACGCTGGGCCGAAGTCGCGCCGGCGACGAGACCGCGCGCGATGGAGAGAGGTCGCGCGACGGCGGGCGCGGTCGCACGGCGACGGCGAGCTCGCGCGGCCGAGGTTGCACGGCGGCGGGGCGAGGTTGCGCGGGGTGCAAAGTTCGCGCGCGACGGTGGGTGAGGCTGCACGGCGGCGCGGGTGAGCTGCACGGTGGCGGGCCAAGTTTGCACGGCAGCGGAGGAAAGGTCGCGCGCCACGGCGGACGGGATTGTGCGGCGATGGGCGAACTGTGCAGCGACGGAGCGAGATCGCGCGGCGACGGGCGAACTGTGCAGCGACGGAGCGAGATCGCGCGGCGACGAGGCGAGGTTCTGCGGCGATGGGCGAGGCTGCACGGCAATAGGGCGAGATTGCGCGGCAATGGGGCGCAGGTGCGCGGCGATGGGCAAGGCTGCGCGGGGCGACGGGGCGAGATTTCACCGCCACGGAGAAAGTCCGCGCGACGATGGAGCGAAATTGCGCGGCCGTGGGGCGAGGTTGCACTGCAGCGGGCGAGTTTGCGCGGCGATGGGCGTGGCTGTGCGGCGATGGGGTGCAGGTGCGCGGCGAGCTTGCGGGTCGGGGTCGTGGGTGTAGGCCCGTAGCCGTGTGGCTGCGGGCCTTTCCCTTGTTCGGTTGGCTCAGGCTGCGAATGGCAGCGGTTCGTGGAGGTTGTTGCGCCGGGGTTTTCGGCGCCGGTCCAGGAAGATCGGTGGAAGGAATTCGGGAAGACCATCGGCGGCGATGCGGACCTCCCAGCCTGAGCGGTGCAGCAGCCGGTGGTGGTGGGCGCACATCAACA
This sequence comes from Amycolatopsis sp. NPDC003731, assembly GCF_053586895.1. Lineage (NCBI taxonomy): Bacteria > Bacillati > Actinomycetota > Actinomycetes > Pseudonocardiales > Pseudonocardiaceae > Amycolatopsis > Amycolatopsis sp. NPDC003731. The sequence goes on from NZ_JBSFNC010000111.1 coordinate 29,793, forward strand.
CCAGGTTGTTGAGGTTGGTGGGGCCGCCGTCGGCCCAATGTCGGATGTGGTGGCCTTGGCAGTGCCGGGGTGGGCGGTGGCAGCCGGGGAACGCGCAGCCTCGGTCGCGTAGGAACAGCGCTCGGCGGAGTCCGGCGGAGATGAGGCGGCGGAGGCGACCCAGGTTGAGCGGTTCGCTCTTCGCACCCAGCACCGCCGGAATGACCATGGCGTCGCAAGCGTGCACCCGGGCTTCGGCGGCGGTCATGGTCCCGGTGTCGCCGAGGGTCGCGGTGCCGGTGCCGGACTGCAGGTCGGTGAGGGAGACCGCGACCATGACGTGGGCCCGTTCCCCGGCCTGCATCGGCAAATCCGGGGAATTCAAGGCCAGGTCGACCGCGTCGGAGAAGGCATCGCCGTAGCGCTGCGGCATCGCGCGGTGGTCGGGGCCGTCGTCGCCGGTGCGGCGTTCGGCCAGGGCGTCGAGCAGGGCGCTGGCGCGGGTGCCGGTCTCGTCGTCGAACTTGCCGTTGAGTTCCCAGGTTCCGGATCTTCGGCGGCGCAGGAACAGTTCCCGGGTAGGAGTCGAAGGTTCGGTGTCGTCGGGTTCGGCGCCATCAGGGTTGAGGTGGGCGAGGATCCGGGCACCGAGAACCGCCACCTGCTTGTACCCGGCCTCAGCCGCGAACGCCAACAGATCAGCCTCGACGCGGTCACGATGCTCAGGCGGAACCTCCGCCAGCACCCCGGTAATCGTGTCGATCATCGGAGCACTCAGCGACCCAG
>NZ_JBSFNC010000112.1:0-30535 GCF_053586895.1 Amycolatopsis sp. NPDC003731
GGGACCGGTGCGGGGGCCTTCGCGGGTGTTCGTCAGGCGTCGAGATCGGTGGCGACGAGCTGGGCGACCGCTTCCACGGCCTCCTCGGCGCCCTCGCCCTCGGCGCTGATGACGACCTCGTCGCCGTACCCGGCGGCCAGCGTCATCAGGTTGAGCACGCTGCCGGCGGCCACCGGGTCTCCGCCGGCCTTGGCGATCTGCACCGCGACGGGCTGCGCCGCGGCCGCCTTCGCCACCAGCGCGGCCGGCCGGGCGTGCAGGCCCACCTTGCTGGCCACGGCGACGCGTTTCTCCGGCATGTTCGTCCTCTCGCTTTCGGTTACGTCGGTGGTGATGTTACTTCGCGGCCGTCCGGTCGAGGTCCGCCTCGATCGAGTCGTCCTCGCGGCCCGGGGTGCGCAGGTTCCACTTCGTGATGACGATCCGGAACACGAAGTAGTAGATCACCCCGAAGACCAGCCCGATCGGGATGAGCAGCCACGCCTTGTGCGCGGTGTCCAGGCTCGAGTTGAGCAGGAAGTCGATCCCGCCCGCGGAGAAGGAGAAGCCGAGGTGGATGTCCAGGGCGTTCACCAGCGCCAGCGAAACGCCGGTCATGATCGCGTGGAAGATGTACAGCGGCCACGCCACGAACATGAACGAGAACTCGATCGGCTCGGTGACACCGGTGATGAACGAGGTCAGCGCGGCCGCGATCATCACACCGCCGACGATCTTCTTCTGCGCGGGGCGGGCGGTCTGCCAGATCGCGAGCGCCGCGGCGGGCAGGGCGAACATGAAGATCGGGAAGAACCCGGTCATGAAGATGCCCGAGCCCTGCACGTGGTTGAAGAAGTTGGTCAGGTCGCCACCGTTGAAGATGAACCACATCGGGACGTTCAGCAGCTGGTGCAGACCGACCGGGATGAGCAGGCGGTTGAAGAAGCCGTAGATGCCGCCACCGACGACCGGCTGGCCGACGATCGCCTCGCCGAGGTTCTGGATGCCCGCGTCGACCCACTTGAAGACGATGCCGAAGATGACGCCCAGGATGATCATGGTGAAGGCGGTGATGATCGGGACGAACCGCCGCCCACCGAAGAACGCCAGCCACGCGGGCAGCTTGATCCGGTGGTACCGCTGCCACAGCAGGGCCGCGACGATACCGGACACGATGCCGGTCAGGACGCTGTACGGCCAGTGCAGCGGCGAGCTGTCCCACGCGGGCTTGTAGCCCACCTGGCTGCTGACCGGCGCGATGGCCTGGATCACCCGGTTGAAGACGACCCAGCCGACCGCCGCCGCCACCGCTGTCGAACCGTCACCCTTGCGGGCGAAGCCGACCGCGATGCCGATCGCGAAGAGCAGGGGCAGGAAGTCGAAGAGCGCGTTGCCCGCCGAGCCGATGACGGCGGCTACCTTGTCCCAGCCGAGGCCGTCCTTGCCGAGCAGGTCGTCCTGACCGAACCGGAGCAGGATGCCCGCCGCAGGGAGCGTGGCGATGGGGAGCATGAGGCTGCGGCCGAAGCGCTGCAGGCCGGCGAGACCTCCGCCGCCCTTCTTCGCCCCCTCCGCGGTGGTGGTGCTCATCTGGATCCTCCATAGTGGGGTGGTTGACCGGGCTCCGGGGTGTTCCGGTCCAACTGCATGGTCACCTGGTAGTGATCTCCCCGGTACCAGGACGTGATGTCTTCGATCGGGTCGCCGCCTGCGCTGGAGACCCGCCGGAACACGAGCAGGGGGCTGCCGGCACGCATGCCGAGCAGCCGGGCCGTCTCGCGGTCCGCGCCTTCGGCCCAGACCGTCTGCCACGCCTGGTCGGGACGCACACCGTACGTCTCGGCCAGCTGCGAGTAAATGGACTGCGTCAGGTCGAGCCCGAGCAGGCCGGGAGCCCGGCCCGCGTGGTACCAGCCGCGCTCGACGGCCAGAGGCACGCCGTCGGCGTGGCGCAGGCGCACCAGGTGGTGCGCGGACGCGCCCTCGGCCAGGCCGAGGGCGTGCGCCGAGGCGGTGGGCGGCACCTCGGTGGCCGCGGAGACCACCTCGGTCGTCGGGGTCAGCCCCCGCCTCCGCATGTCGTCGGTGAACGACATCAGGTAGAGCTGCAGCTCCATCCGCCGGGCCGCGGTGAACGTGCCCTTGCCGCGGACCCGGGCGAGCAGGCCCTCCTCGACCAGCTTGCCGATCGCCGACCGGACCGTGAGCCGCGACACGCCGTAGCGCTGGGCCAGCTCGCGTTCCGACGGGATCGGCGCACCCGGCGGGAGCTCGCGCTCCACCGTGCGGCGGAGGATTTCCCGCAGCTGGGCGTGCTTGGGCGTGGGCCCGTTGACAACCTTGTCGGGCGGCGGGACGTGCGCGGCCGCGCTCATCGGCGTCACCCTCCTCGTTCTCGCGCCACCGGGGACCGGTGCTCGCGTCCGGCCCGGAACATTGGTACGTTCCGGTCTAGACCAATGATCTGATGGGGCAGGATGCTCCGCCGTGCGGACGGGTGTCAACCACCGTTATCCGTTCGTGGCCCGCGGCGGGGTGCATGCCGACGATCGGCGTAGTACAGGTGGACACGCGGTTCGCGTCAGGTTGGGAACAAACAGTGATCAAGGAGACCGCGATGGCGGATGACAGGCCCGAGAAGATCCTCGCCGCACTCGGCGGCACGGAGAACCTCACCGAGATCGAGGGCTGCATCACGCGGCTGCGCTGCGAGGTCGAGGACATGAGCCTCGTCGACGAGGCGGCGCTGAAGAAGGCCGGCGCGATGGGCGTGGTCAAGATGGGGTCGTCGGCGCTGCAGGTGATCGTCGGGCCGGAGGCGGACACCATCGCCAGCGACATCGAGGACCTGCTGTGAGCTTCGACATCCTCAGCCCGGTCGCCGGGCGCGTGGTGCCGATCACCGAGGTCCCCGACCCGGTCTTCGCGCAGGCGATGGTCGGCCCGGGCATCGCGGTGCAGCCCACGGGCGGCCGGTCGGACGCGATCGCGCCGGTCGACGGCACGGTGGCGACGCTGCACCCGCACGCCTACGTCGTCGCGACCGAGGACGGCAAGGCCGTGCTGGTCCACCTCGGGATCGACACGGTCAAGGAGAAGGGCGAGGGCTTCACGCTGCACGTCGTCAAGGGCGAGCAGGTGCGGGCCGGGCAGCCGATCGTCAGCTGGGACCCGGAGGCGGTGACCGCGGCGGGCTACTCGGCGATCGTCCCGGTCGTCGCGCTGGACGCCTCGGCGGAGGTTTTGTCCGGTTTGGACACCGAGCGCGAGGTCGCCGCCGGCGACCGGCTCTTCGCCTGGGACGCCTGAGCTTCAGCTGTCACACGGTGACAACCGGGGCTTCGCCCCGGGCCGGGGGGCATCGCCACCCGGACCCCCGAAAAGCGAGCGAACGGGCCCTTGTGGACGACACTCCACAAGGGCCCGTTCGCGCGCCCGGCTCGTCAGCCGGTGACGACCTTCCCGTTCTCGACCTTGACCGGCACGCTCGGCAGGGGCTTGTTCGCCGGGCCCTGCTTGACCTCGCCGGTGAGCGCGTTGAACACCGAACCGTGGCACGGGCAGACCAGGTCGGCGCCCTTCGGCGTCACGGTGCAGCCCTGGTGCGTGCACACCGCGCTGAACGCGGCGCAGGCCGACTCGGACGTCCGGGCCACGATCACGTCGGAGCCGTCCGGGGCCTTCGCCGCCTTCGCCTGCCCGACCGGCACCTCGGCCAACGCGACCAGCGGTGTCCCGGCGGCGATCGGGGCCTGCGCGGTGCCCGACTTGCCGTTCGGTTCCGACGAGCAGGCGGTGAGGGCGACGGCGCCGACGGCGGCACCGGCAACGGCGGCACCGGTGGACAGGACGGTGCGGCGGGAGTGCAGTTCGGCTGTCATGCCCTTATCAACGGGATCGCCACCCGTTCGGTTCAATTTCCGGTGAACCGGATCGCCCCCTGCTCCGTGTATGTACCGGAGTGGGTGTGGAGTGGAGGAACGATCATGGTGAGTTGGGTTCTACGCATCGTCGTGGCGGCCGCGCTGCTCGGCTCGGCGGGCGTGCACTACTTCTTGTGGACGCAGGACTACCCCGGCCTGACCGGCACGCTGTTCCTGCTCGACGCGATCGCCGGGCTGGTGCTGGCGATCGCGGTCCTGGCCTGGCGGCACTGGCTGCCGGCGCTGGGCGCGGTCGGCTTCGGGGCGCTCACGCTCGGCGCGTACGTGCTGGCCGCGACGGTCGGGTTCATGGGGAACCACGACCAGTTCAACAGCCAGCCGGAGTACTGGGGCGTCATCACCGAGGCGGTCTGCATCGTGGGCGGTCTGGCGCTGCTGTTCGTGAAGGACCGGCGCCGGGTCGCGGCCTGAGTTCGTGGGAGAAGTCGCCGAAGAGGCGCTCATGCGCGCGCTGCACGAGGACCACGCGGCAGCGCTGTGGTCCTACGCCCTTCACCTGACCTCCGGCGACCGGATCCGGGCCGAGGACGTCGTCCAGGAGACGCTGCTGCGGGCCTGGCGCTCGCCGGCGGTGCTGGACCAGTCGCAGGGCTCGGCGCGGGCGTGGCTGTTCACGGTGGCCCGGCGGATCGCCATCGACGGCTGGCGGTCGGCGTCGGCCCGGTCGGAGGTGCCGACCGACCGGCCGCCGGACCGCGTGGTCGCCGACGGCACCGACCGCGCGGTGCAGGGCTGGCTGGTCGCCGAGGCGCTGGCCGAGCTGTCGGAACGGCACCGCGAAGTGCTGCTGCTGTGCTACTTCCAGGGGTATTCGGTCGCCGACGCGGCGCTGAAGCTGGGGGTGGCCGAAGGGACGGTCAAGTCGCGTACGCACTACGCGTTGCGCGCGCTCCGCCTGGTGCTGGAGGAGAGGGGAGTGACCCAGTGAGCGAGGATCCTTTCGCGACGTTCGACGCCGCGTACGTGCTCGGGGCGCTCGCCCCCGAGGACCGCCAGCGCTTCGAGGAGCACCTGCGCACGTGCGACCGGTGCGCGGCTTCGGTGCGCGAGCTGGCGGGGCTGCCGGGCCTGCTGGCCAGAGTGGACGCGCCGGCGTCGCTGCCGGACCCCGGTCCGCCCCCGCCGGACCTGCTCCCGGTGGTGCTGCGGCGGGTGCGGCGCGGCCGCCGGATCCGGCTCGCCGTGACGTCCGCGTCGGCGGCGCTGGCGGTGTCGGCCTGCGTGGCGCTGGCGGTGGTGGCCTCGGCTCCTTCTCCGTTGCCCGCGCCCGCGCCGCCGCCTTCGGTGGCGATGACGGCGCTGGGGCAGTTCCCGGTCCGCGCGGACGCCCGGCTGGCGGCGTTCGACTGGGGCACCCAGGTCGACATGTCGTGCAGCTACACGGGCGGCCGCAGCGGCGGCGAGTACGTCCTGGTGGCGATCTCGCGCTCGGGCGTGGAGACCCGGCTGGCGACCTGGAAGGCCCTCCCGGACAACACGGCCCGCCTGTCGATCGGCACGGCCGTGCACCAGGCGGACCTGGCGGCCCTCGAAGTCCGCCTGGCCGACGGCCTCCCCCTCCTCCGGCTGACGCTCTGAGCCGGTGGCTCATCCGGGCCGCAGGGGGCCCCGGATGAGCCACCCACCCGTGATCGAGCAGCCGACACCCGTGATTGAGGAGCCGACACGCGTGATTGAGGAGCCGACACGCGTGATTGAAGGGTCGACACGCGCACAGCCGCCGTGTCGACCCTCCAATCACGTGAGTTGACCCTCTGATCACGCGTGTCGTCCATCCAGGCACGCGTGTCGTCCGCCTGGGTACGCGGACCGACCCCCTCCGGGTGGGCGAACCGGCTGCCCGGCTCTCCTCCCGTGCCGGGTGAGCGGAGGCATGTCCCGGCCCGTGCCGCGGCCGTGACAGGATTGAGCCCATGTTGCGCTGGATCACCGCAGGTGAATCGCACGGACCCGCGCTGGCCGCCGTGCTCGAAGGGATGCCCGCGGGCGTTGCCGTCACCACCGCCGACGTCACCGAGCAGCTGGCCCGCCGCCGCCTCGGGTTCGGCCGCAGCCCGCGGATGGGGTTCGAAACCGACCACATCGAGTTCCTCGGCGGCGTCCGCCACGGTCTCACCCAGGGCGGTCCGGTCGCCGTGCACATCGAGAACGCCGAGTGGCCCAAGTGGGAGCAGGTCATGGCGGCCGACCCGGTAGACCCCCAGATCCTCGAAGGCCTCGCGCGCAACGAACCGCTCACCCGGCCCCGTCCCGGCCACGCGGACCTGCCCGGCATGCAGAAGTACGGCTTCGACGAGGCCCGTCCCGTCCTGGAGCGCGCCAGCGCCCGCGAGACCGCGTCGCGGACCGCGCTCGGCACCGTTGCCCGCAACTTCCTCAAGCAGCTGCTCGACGTCGAAATCCTCAGCCACGTCGTCTCGATCGGCGGGGCCGACGCGCCCGAGGGCCCGCTCCCGCAGCCGGGCGACCTGGCCGCCATCGACGAGAGCCCGGTGCGCTCCTTCAGCCAGGAAGGCACCGACGCCATGGTCGCCGAGGTCGACGCCGTGCGGAAGGCGGGCGACACCGTCGGAGGCGTGATCGAAGTCCTCGCCTACGGCCTCCCGCCGGGCCTCGGCTCGCACGTCCACTGGGACCGCCGGCTCGACGCCCGCCTCGCGGGCGCGCTGATGGGCGTCCAGGCGATGAAGGGCGTCGAGGTCGGCGACGGCTTCACCACCGCACGCCGCTGGGGCAGCCAGGCGCACGACGAGATCGACCGCGGCACCGGCCCGGTCGGCGTCACCCGCCGGTCCAACCGCGCGGGCGGCCTCGAAGGCGGCATCACCAACGGCGAGCCGCTGCGGGTCCGGGTGGCCATGAAGCCGATCTCGACCGTCCCCAAAGCACTGTCCACAGTAGACGTCAAGACCGGCGAGCCCGCGGTCGCGATCCACCAGCGGTCGGACGTCTGCGCCGTGCCGCGCGCCGGGGTCGTGCTGGAATCGGTCGTGGCGCTCATCCTCGCCGACGCCGCGCTCGAGAAGTTCGGCGGCGACTCGCTCGCCGAGAGCAAGCGCAACGCCGAGGCCTACCTCAAGGCGCTCGAGGAGCGGTGGTGAGTCCGCGCGCGGTGGTCGTCGGCCCGCCCGGCTCGGGCAAGAGCACGGTCGGGCCGCTGCTGGCGGCCGCGCTCGGCGTCGGGTTCCGCGACAGCGACGACGACATCGTCGCGCGCGCCGGGCGCAGCATCTCCGACATCTTCGCGGACGACGGCGAACCCGCTTTCCGCGCCCTGGAAGAAGAAGCGGTCGCGACGGCGCTGGCGGAGCACGACGGCGTGCTCTCGCTCGGCGGCGGCGCACCGCTGACGCCGGGCACCCGGGCCCGGCTGGCCGAGCACACCGTCGTGTTCCTCAACGTCGGCCTCGCGGCGGGTGTGCAACGCACCGGCCTGTCGAGCGCGCGGCCGCTGCTGGCCGGGGTCAACCCCCGCGCCACCTTCAAGAAACTGCTCGACGAGCGGGTGCCCGTCTACCGCGAGGTCGCCACCGTCGAGATCGTCACCGACGACCGGACGCCCCCCGAGATCGTCGCGCACCTCGTGGCGGAGCTCGCCGCTCCCGCCGAAGCCAAGGAGTGAGTCACCCCGTGTCCGATCCGGTGCGGATCACCGTCGCCACCGCTCAGCCCTACGACGTCGTGATCGGGCGCGGCCTGCTCGGCGACCTCACCGAGCACCTGGCCGACGCCTCGAAGATCGCGCTGATCCACCCGCCCACGCTGACCACCACCGCCGAAGCCATCCGCGACGAGCTCAACGCCGCGGGCCTCGACGCCCACCGCGTCGAGATCCCGGACGCCGAGGACGGCAAGGCGCTGACCGTCGCGGGCTTCTGCTGGGAGGTGCTCGGCCGGATCGGGCTGGACCGGCGCGGCGCCGTGGTCGGCCTCGGCGGCGGCGCCGTCACCGACCTCGCCGGGTTCGTCGCGGGCACGTGGATGCGCGGGGTCCGGCTGGTCAACGTGCCGACGACGCTGCTCGGCATGGTCGACGCCTCGGTCGGCGGCAAGACCGGCATCAACACCGACGCCGGCAAGAACCTCGTCGGGGTGTTCCACGAGCCGAGCGCGGTGTTCGTCGACCTCGCCACGCTGGAGACGCTGCCGCCGAACGAGCTGGTCGCCGGGATGGCCGAGGTCGTCAAGGCCGGCTTCATCGCCGACCCGCGGATCCTCGAGCTGATCGAGGCCGGCCCGGCCGCGGCGCTCGACGCGACCGGCGAGGTGCTGGCCGAGCTGGTCCGGCGGTCCATCCAGGTCAAGGCCGACGTCGTCGCCGCCGACCTGCGCGAGTCCGACCTGCGGGAGATCCTCAACTACGGCCACACCCTCGGCCACGCCATCGAGCGCCGCGAGCGGTACCGGTGGCGCCACGGCGCCGCGGTCAGCGTGGGCCTGGTGTTCGCCGCCGAGCTGGCGCGGCTGGCCGGGCGCCTCGACGACGCCACGGCCGAGCGCCACGCCTCGGTGCTGAAGCTGCTCGGCCTGCCGACGACGTACGACGCCGACGCGCTGGCGCAGCTGCTGGAAACCATGAAGGGCGACAAGAAGACCCGCTCGGGGGCGCTGCGGTTCGTCGTCCTCGACGCGCTCGCCAAGCCCGGCCGCCTGGAGGGCCCGGACCCGTCGCTGCTCGCGGCCGCGTACTCGGCGATCGCGGCGGAGCCGACCCGCAGCGGCGGGAGCGTGCTGCTGTGAAGGCGTTCGTGCTCAACGGCCCCAACCTCGGCCGGCTCGGCAAGCGCGAGCCGTCGGTCTACGGCTCGACGACGCACGCCGACCTCGCGGCGCTGTGCGTCGAAACCGGCGAGGAGCTGGGGATCGAGGTCGAGGTCCGGCAGACCGACCACGAAGGCGAAATGGTCGGCTGGCTGCACGAAGCGGCCGACGGCGGTCACCCGGTGGTGCTCAACGCCGGCGCGTGGACGCACTACTCGATCGCGGTGCGCGACGCCGCGGCACAGCTGACCGCCCCGCTGATCGAGCTGCACATCTCGAACGTCCACAGGCGCGAGGCGTTCCGGCACCACAGCGTCCTGTCGGACATCGCGACGGCGGTCATCGCGGGCCTCGGCGTCGACGGCTACCCGCTCGCCCTGCGCTGGCTCGCCACCCGCCCGGGATGACCCGGCGACGGCGAGGTGGCCGGCCTTGCCCACCTGCGTCCGCCGGCGGAGATCGAGGCGGGGTTCGAGGTCGAGTGGTCGCGGCGGACGGAGCTCGACGGGAGGTCACGTGCTCCCGGCCGATGCCGTCCCCGGACGTTCCTCACGAGGCGGAGGCGACGGTGGCTGAACGGTGCCGAGCCCCCATTGCCGCCGGAAGTCCGTGATCAGCTGCCAGCTCACCCGGGGGTCGACGGACATCTGCCGCCGCGCTGCCGCCAGTGCCGGGACGCTCCCGTTCGCGGCGGCCTCGCGGACGGTCTCCGGTCGCAGGTCGTTGGTGAAGAACTCGACGATGGTCGCACTGAAGTAGAGGTAGCTCGCGGCCTCCCAGCGGAGGCGGTGGAGGCCCGTCGGGGGAGCGGCGGGGTCCTCCGGCAGGGCCGCCTCGCATTGGCTGATCATCCAGGAAGCCCGGTGGCAGGCGGGGGCCGTGAGGACCGCGAGGAACGCGCTGGGGTCGGCGTTGTCGTCCAGCTGGACCGCCGCGCTGGTGAAGGCCGTGCACTTGGCCGTGAGGTCGGCGGTCACCAAGGACGAGGCGATGGTGGCGAGGTCTTTCCCGGGTTTGCCGCCGAGGTGCAGGTCGTACAGCGCGACGGCGACCCGGCGCAGCTCCCGCGGCAGGCCGCCCGACAGGCAGTAGCACAGGTGGATGAAGGGTTCGGGAATCCCGAACGCGCGTTTGGCCAGCCATGCCCGGGCATCGTCGAGGGTGAAGGGATCGATGCGGATGACGTTCGTGAAGGCGCTGTCGAACGCGTCACGGACCGGGATGCCGCGGCGGTGGAACGAAGTCAGCGCGTCTTCGGAGACGGACACCACGAACAGGCACCGGCTGACCCCGAAAACCCCTTTGATCTCGTCGATGAATTCCCTGGCCTGCGCCGGATCGGCGAGCTTGTCGAGTTCGTCGATGGCGACGATCACCCCGCTGATGTCGTCCGGGGCGAGAACGGAGACGACACGGTCGAGCAGCCGTCGGTAGTCGTCGACGATTTCGGGGTGCGTCAGCGGGCGTTCGGCGCGGGCGATGGTGCGGGTCAGGCCCATTTCGAACAGGCCGCCGGTGCTCAGCTTGCCGGACCACCCCTCGGTGCGGGTCTGGAGGAACCGCACCTGGCGGAGGTCGTGGCGGGCCAGGGCGCACAACGCTCTGTGGTCGCGGCCGGAATACCGGTGGACGCGGTGGCGCCGGTCGCCGAGGAGCAGCACCTTGCCGCCGTGGACCAGGGAGCGGGTGATCAGCCAGACCGGCCGGAAGAGAGCGTAGCCGAAGAGGAGCGTCGCCGAGATCTGCAACGCCAGGTCCCAGTGCCACGGCGAAAGGTAGTCGAGTGGCGTGGTGAGCAGCCCTTCGGCCATCGCGTTGATCCGCGCCACCGCGACGCTTCGGCTCGCGCCGACGAGATCGAGGGCGAAGACGGTGATCGCGCCCGCGACGGCCGAAAGCACGGTGCTGATCGCCACCACCCGGCCGAGCCGGCGCAGCCGGGCGAGCAGGCTTTCCCGGCGCTGCAGCCGTCGCCAGACGAGTTCGTCCTCGCTTTCGGCCGGACGTCTTTCGTCGGGGCCCGCGGTGCGCAGGACCGACCGGCAGGTGATGGCGTACAGGTGGAGGATGAACTCCCGGGCGTCGTACCGGGCCGGCGCGCTCGCCACGACGGTGAGGAACGGCGGCTGGTCGGCGGGGGTGAAGGCATTGTCGAGCGCCCGCTCGAGCAAGGTCGTCTTGCCTGCTCCCCGTGGCCCGGCGATCCCGACCGCGCCCGGGTCGGGGCGGCACAGCTCCCGGCGGAACGCCTCGATCGATTCCGTCTGCACCAGCGGGCTGTCCCGTGCCTGGGAAAGGAGCGCGGAGCCGTCGCGCAACGTCAGGAAAGTGTCGAAGGTGGGCTCCTTCGCGCCGTTGATCCACTCCCGGACGTAGGGCGTCACCACGTCGTCGCGCACCGCCTGGCGCCAGTCGAGCCGGTGCCCTCGCCGGTCGATCCGGGCGCGCAGGCGCCGGGCCTCCCAGCTCAGCCGCGCCCAGACGCATCGGGGAAGGCCGTGGCGCATAAGGAAGCCGAGAGCGGCGAACGATGCTCCGCTCAGGAGGAGCGGCACCACCGCCGCGATCGTCCCGTCGAAGAAGGAGAACCGGCTCAGCGTCCAGACCGAGATGGCGGGAACGGCCAGCCCGACGACGACCGCGCCGGCGTTGCGCCGGTCCGGCCGCCAGCCCCGGATCCGGAGCGCGGGTCGCTGCCGGGTCAGCGACGACACGGCCTTCTCGGCCTCGAGCACCGGCTCGTACTCCAGTACCGAGCGGTCCATCAACCGGGGATCGGTGGCGAGTTCGTGGACCAGCCGGCGGGCGTCGAGGCGTTCTTCGGCGATCTCCGTCGCGAACTCGGGTTGCCGTACCACCTCGTCCAAGATCTTGACGAGTTCTCCCCGCACCTTCGATCGCAGGTACGTGCGCCAGCCGCTGTCTTCGGGCACTCGGACGCCTGCCGCCGGATCAGGTCCGGGAACCGGAGATCTCGGTCGGCCGGGGGACCGCCCCGTCGTCGATGACGGCCAAGGGGGCGACCTGCCCGTTGAAGATGACCGTGGCCGGGGTCCCGTCGGCGGTGAGGAGGGTGAGCTTGACGACCTTGCCTTCGACCATCGCCGCTTCGACCGTGGCCGCGACCGAGGCCGCCTCGGCCGCGCTCACCTGCCACACCTGGTCGCCGAGCCGGATCCGCTTGGTCTCCATGGACGTGTCCTTTCGTGAGGTGTCACCCAAGGGATGACGGATCGCTGCCGGGTGCCGGCTCGATGGTGAGGTCGAAGGTGAAGTCCGCGGTCCGGACCCGGGTCTCGGCCGCCGGCCGCGAGACCCCGAACCGCTCGCCGGCCCGGAATCCCGTCCGGTACAGACCGGTGACCCGGCTCGACGCCGCCGAAAGCACGGCCTCGACGGAGTCGACGATCGGGGCGGCCGACTCACCGCGCACCGTCGAAAAGTCCAGGTCGACCTCCGGATCCTGCGACACCCAGATGGCGACGTCGAGCCGCTCGCGAACCTCGCCGCGGAACACCGGGTTGCCGTCGACGGCGAGCCGGGTGCCGTCGACGGCGCCGCGGAACCGCGCGGTGTGGATGTGGTGGGCGGGTTTCCCGTCGGCGCCGGTGGTCAGCACCAGCGTGTCGAGCCGGAAGTCCGGGCTGCGGAACGCGCGGTTGTGGTGCACGACGAGTGCGGGCAGGCACAGGACGACCGTGGACGGCTTCCCGGTCCCGCCGGGTGACGCCACAGGGTCCGGACGGCCGTCGACTTCGAACACCGCCCGTTCCGCGCGGGGCGCCGGCGCCGGGACGACGTCGAAGTCGATGGTCCGGACCGCGAAGCGCACCGGACGCGTCAGCGCCGGTGTGACCAGCTCCCGGCTGTCCTGGGCGCCCAGGCGCCGAAGCTGCTGTTCCAGCCGGTTCGGCGGCCGGTCGCCACGCACCCCGCCCTGCTGCAGGAGAACCGCGTCCGCACGGTCTTCGCTGATCAGCACCACGATGCTCTCCCGGCGAGGGTGATCGCGCGGGACCGACGACGGCCAGCCCAGCTCCAGCCCCGGCAGCGCCCCGGTGACGTCGTCGCCACCGAAGACGTACTTCGTGCCGGGAGCGATGGCGACGCCGCTGGGGTGCGCCGGGTTCAGCAAGGTGACCTGCGAGGAAATCCCGACGTCCAGCAGGGACACGTACAGGTACTGCGCACCGTCGTTGTGCACCGTCACGCAGACGGCCTCGCCGGGGTGGAGCACGGCACCACTGCCGGGCAGCGGCCGCGGGATGCCGTCTACCACCCGGGCCGGTTCGACGCGCACCCGGACGGGCAGCGCCATGCCCGGGTCTTCGGACAGGCGCAGCATCGCGCGGGCCCGCGCGATCCGCTTGAGATCCCCCAGCAGGTGGCCGTCGTCGGGACTCGGGTGGCTCAGCGGGCCGATGGCGTCGTGGAGGGCCAGTCCGCCGGAACCCGCCACCACCCGGACCGAGCCGGCCTCCTCCGCGGACGCCGGACGCAGCGCCGGGTCCTCCTGGACGCGCTCGGCCAGCGCGTCCGAGCCGGTACCGAGGAAGACCGGGAGCGCGGGCACGGCTGTCGTGAGCACCTGCGCACGGGCCCCGACGGGCAGCGGCAGGCCGGGGTCCGGTCCGCGGAGTTCGCCGAAGACAGCGTGGCCGTCGGTCCACTCGACCACGACGGAACCGAGCAGGGCGTCCTCGTGGTGGATGGTGAACTCGTCGCCCTCGCCGTAGCCGAGCAGCCGAGCTCCGGCGATGCGGACCCACCGGCGCTGCCGGGACGCGGGCAGGTACGCGACCTGCTCCACGCGTCCGGTACCGAACACCTCCCGCTCGCTCGGCCCTTCGACCTCCGGCCGCTGCACCCCGCACCGCTCCAGGACGAGCTGGCGGACCCGATCGGTCACGGTCGCCCAGGAGAACCGCCCGGACTCCGGGCCGAGCGCGTCGAGCACCCGGGTGAGCGCATCGGTGAAGTAGCCCATGACCACGTCGTCGGCGTTGTGTGTCTCGTAGGCCTTCTGGTTGGGGGCGCAGGCCACGATCCGGACCGCGTCGGGGTTGCCCGTGGCGTTCAGCCGCGCGAGGTCGGTGCCGTTGCGGTGCAGCGAATCCAGGTGCGCCCGGGCCAGGTGCGGGGGCACGGCACGGGGCCAGACCCTGGCCACCGCGCCGGTTTCGAGATCGCGGGACATGGTGCCGGAATGGCAGCAGTCGAGGATGACCGCGCAGTTGCGGGTGCGCGCGGTGAGCTTGTTGAGCAGCAGGGAGAGCTCCACGTTGGCGATGCCGCGGAAATCGTCCTCGGTCGACGCCTCGTAGTCGGTCGGGACGATGAACTGGACCACGCCCGGCCCGGGCATGCCGTCGGCCAGCGACGGATCCTTGGCGTAGCTCCCGTGCCCGCTGTAGTAGACGACGACGGCGTCGTCCGGGCGCGATCGGCCGATCAGCCGTTCGTAGGCGTCGAGGATGCCGGCCCGGCTGGCGTTCTCCCCGTCGCACACCACGGACTGGAATCCCCGGCGCGCCAGCACGGCCGCCATCGCGGCGGTGTCGTTGGCGGGGCCGGTCAGGTCGCCGGTGGCCGAGCCGATCAACAGTGCCCTGCGTGCCATCTTTCCTCCTGGGTCCGGGTGCGCCGAACCGGGCCCGGGCCGTTCCCGGGCCGGTTGCCACGCACCGTCAGTCCGCCAAGAGCCCCCGTTCGCGGGCGATCCGCACCGCGTCGGGACCGTTCTTGGCGTTGAGCTTGCGCATCGCCGACGCACGCTGGTTGGCCACGGTGGACGTGGCCACGTGCAGGCGGGCGGCGATCTCGCGGTTGGTGAGGCCCCGGGAAACGTGCGTGAGGACCACCAGTTCGCGCTCCGAAATCCCGAACGGCCGCTTCGGCCGGGGCAGCCCCGCGTTCGAAAGCCGGTGGATCCGCCTGATCCGCTGGATCACCGCGGCCAGTGGCTTCGCTCCGAGCCGGTCCGCGAGGCGCGCGGCCCGGGCCGCGGCCTCGGCCGCGGCCGGCCGGTCGTCGGCCCGTGCGGCCGCCTCCGCGGCGCGGGCCAGCGCATAGGCTTCGGGATACGGCCGGGTCAACGCGGACCACGAGTCCGCGAGACGGCTCCACGTCCGGAAGGTGTCCTCGCCCGCGGCCCGTGCCCGTTCGGCCGCGCACAAAGCCGCGAAGACCCGGGTTTCGGGATCGTCGTCGGCGATCGCCCTGGCGGCCATGTCGTCGGCGATCGCCCGGAATGCGGGCGGCGGGCCGGGGGACGGCCAGTCGGCGGCGAGGCGCAGCCCGTAGGCGCACAACTGCAGGACCAGCAGCACGTCTTCACCGGCGGCGACCACTTCGATGCCGTGGCGCACCGTCTCCAGCGCGTTCTCCAGGTCGCCGCGGGCCGCGGCGAGCTCGGCGAAGCACCGGTAGACGGGGCTCAGGAACCTCGGTTGGGTGCTGGGCAGGTTCCGGATGCTCCGCAGCAGCCGCTCCGCCTCGTCGAAACGGCCGGTGGCCAGGTCGACCTCGGCCTTGGTGAGCCGCTGGAACGTGGTCTCCCGCGCCGGGTGGTAGCGCAGCACCTCCTCGGCGAGGAGCGTGGCCTGGTCCCACTCGCCGATCTGGAACAGGGTGGCGCAGGCGTTGTTCGCCAGCAGGGCCGCCTGCCGGGAGTCGAGCAGCCCGAACTCCCTCGTCTTCGCCAGGCCCGCCTGGAACTGCCGGGCGGCGTCCACGAGCCGGCCCGCGCGCTCCAGGCAGACGCCGAGGTTGCCGCACGCCCGCAGCTGATCCTCCAGCTGGTCCTCGGCTTCGGCGATCTTCAGGGCGGCTTCCACGGCCGCGACGGCCTCGGCGTGCTTTCCCAGACCGGATAGCGCCAGCCCGCGGCTGTTGCGGGCCCGGCCGGTCTCCGGGACCGCCGACGCCGCTTCGGCTTCCGCTTCCGCCTGCCGGGCGAGTTCGAGGGCTTCCGAATACCGGCCGGACTTCACCGCCGCGGTGGCGAGCGCCGAACGGACCCGGGAACCCGCCGCGCTAGGCCGGACCTCGTCCAGCAGGCGGTCGGCGGAGTGCAGTTCAGCTCGCGACTCCTCGTCGTAGCCGGCTTCCCACAGGTAGCTGCTCAAGCGCTCGTGCAGGCCGCCGAGCCGGACGGGACCCGTCCCGCTTGCCGCCGCCACCGCCTCGCGGGCCCAGGTCACGCTCTGCCGGAGATGACCGGCCCAGCGAGCGGCGTTCGCCGCGACTTCGAGCACCTGGGCGCGCGTGGTGGCCGCCACCTGTTCGGCATCGGGCAGCCGCGGCCACAGTTCGAGCGCGCGACGGTACTGCGTCTCGGCTTCGGTGAACGCGCGCAGGCGCATGGCCAGGTCGCCGGCGCCGACCGAGGCGTGCAGGGCGCGCGGGGCATCGTCGGCGGCGAACCAGTGGTACGCCAGCTCCGGCAGCAGGCGCGGGTTCGACGGCGCTTCGGCGGCCAGCGCCTCGGCGAACTGGGCGTGCAGCCGCTTGCGCTCCCGGGTGAGCACCATCGCGTAGGCGGCCTCGCGAAGCAGGGCGTGCTGGAACCGGTACGAGCCGTCGTCCCGGTCCTCGATCAGGACGCGTTGCCCGAGACACTCGGTCAGCGCCGCGTCGAGCGTCCGCTCTTCGAACTCGGCGACCCGGGCCAGCAGGGCGTCGCCGACCCGGCGACCGGCCACCGCCGCCACCTTGGTGAGTTCGCTCGCCTCGGGACGGAGCCGGGCGAGGCGCTCCCGCATGAGGTCGTCCAAGGAGGGCGGGATCCGGGTGCTGCCGGCGCCGGACTCGGCGACGAGCTGCTCGGTGAAGTACGGATTTCCTTCCGACAGCGCGAAGTATTCGTCGGCCCGCTCGGGGCTGACGTCCTCCCCGGTCAGCGCGGCGACGAACGACCGCAGTTCCGGACGGCTGAACGGCGGCAACGTCAGCCTGCGCGTCCGCCGGACGAACTCCGGCTCGGTCAGCCGGACCCGCAGGGGATGGCCGGTCCGGAGGCCGGACCGGTAACTGCACACGAGCATGAGCCGTTCGTCGGTCTGGGTGAGCACCAGGTAGGCGATGAGGTCGAGGGTGGCGGTGTCGGCCCAGTGCACGTCCTCGAACACCAGCACCAGCGGCTGCCGGTCACCGAGGTGGTCGAGCAGCCGGGCGACCGCGCCGAACACCCTGGTCTGTGCGCCGTACCCGGGCGTGGGTCCCGGGCCGGTGGTGAAGTCGGAGATCAGGTCCGCCAGCTCCGACCAGGCCGGCCCGGCCAGTTCCCGGGCGCGGGGTTCGCCCCGGGTCCGCACCAGGTGCCGCAGCGCCTCGGTCAGCGGCCCGTAGGGGATGCCGTCGCCGGCCAGCTCCAGGCAGCCACCCGACAGCACGAACGCGCCGGACGCCTGGGCGGTGCGGGCGAACTCCTGCAGCAGCCGCGTCTTGCCGGACCCGGCCTCGCCGTCGAGCACCACAGCCGAGGGACGGCCCTGCGCCGCGGCGGCCAGCAGGTCCCCGAGCTGCCGGAGTTCGGCGACCCGGCCGAAAAACCCGTTCACCGGACGCGCTCAGCCGGGCTGCTGGGCCGCCGCCTTCAGCGACACCGGCCACGGATAGCTGCCGGGCAGGCCCTCGACCGCCCGGCGCAGTTCGGTTCCGGCGAAGGCCGCCCGGCACGCGCAGCGCAGTGCGTGCAGCTCCGCCTTGAGGTCCGCAGGGAGGCTCTCGGTGGCCAGCACGGCGTCGAACCGCCCGGTGAACCCGGCGGCGACGGCGTCCAGCGCGGCCAGCGGCCGTTCGGTGGTGAGGAACGCGCCCAGCGAGCGCAGCACGACGGGCACTTCGGGGTGGCCGGCCGGGAGCGCGCGCACGGCGCTGAGCAGGGCTTCCGCGCCCAGCACGCAGTCGGTGCCGTCGCCCTCGGGGTCCGCACGGTGCCGCAAGCACAACGCCGCGGCGTACACGAAGCCGGCCAGTGCACTGTCCTCTTCGGACAGTGCACTCTCGTCGCTCTCCATCACCTCGCTGGCCAAGGCGACTGCTTCGTCCACGGTCTCCACGCCGGGGAACTCCGAGCCGGGCAGCAGCAGCCGGGCCGTCGCGGCCCACGCGCCGCGGCCGTCCTGCTCGAGGGACAGCAGTTCCAGCAAGGACCGGAGCAGGTCGTGCCGCTTCGGCTGGGGCACCGCGACCGGCGTGACCGGCTCGTGCGGTGCCTCCGCCGGTGGCTCGGTGTCGTCCTCGATGACGAGCACCGGCCTTTCGTCGGCCGGCATGTCGAGGATGCCGGCACCCGGTTCGAGTGTCTGCCGCATGATCCCGAAGATGCCGGCGCCGCCGTCCTGGAACCGCTGCTGCAGGTCGGTGAAGCGAGCGAACATGCCCCCCAGCGCCGACAGGTCCATGGGCTTCGTGCCCAGGCCGAGCATCATCTTCATCAGCTCGCACATCTGCAGCATCAGATCGGCCATCTCCGACACATCGGCCGAGATGCCGGAGGTCGCCCGCACTTCCCGCAGAAGCTCTTCGGCACGGTCGACCTCCGGCACCGCCGCGGGCGAGCGCCGCCCGGCCAGCATTTCGACCGGTGACATCGAAACCATGCCCGTCAGCCGGTCCTGGGACTCGGAGATCAGCAGCAGGGCGAGCAGCACGCGCAGCATCGCCGACCAGGAGGCCGGGAACTTCCCGTTCGCGATGGCCTCTTCGATCAGCGCGACGGCTCGCGGGCGGTCGGCGCCGCCCCGGATCTGGAGGTCGCGGAAGCCGAGCATGTAGCCGAGGAAGGCGGCGACCCGCGGCCGCAGCGGGTCGCCGTCGCGGTGGTAACCGTAGACCTCCTCACCGCACCGGATCGCCTCGTCGAGGTCGGCTCGCGCCGAGGGCGCGTCGAGGCGGGTGCCGGCCACCCGCTGGAACAGCTTCTGCGCCAGGTTGCCCAACGGCTCCATCCTGGAGGGACCCTGCAGGCCCGCCAGCCGGACACGCAGTTCGTCGATGCTTTCGGTGCTCTGGGACATCCGGGGGTTTCTCCCTCTGCTCTGGGTTCGGTCAGTGGCCGGCGTGGACGAACCCGGCCCAGCCGACGACACCCGCGTGGTCGCGGTCGGCGGCGAGCTTGCGCAGGTCGGCGGGCACGGTCTCGGGCAGTGGCGTGCCGGGGCGGATCATGCGGAGCTGGGCGGCCCGCAACGCCTGCCACGGGGGCAGTTTCTCCGTGCGCTGGTAGTGGTGGAACAGGTACATGAGCGTCGAGGTGGCCTCGTCCGGGACCGCCCACTGCGTGGACAGAACGGTGCGGACCCCGCCGGCCAGGAAGGCCGTGCCGAGGCTGTAGGCCTCGTCGTACCCGTGGATGGACCGGCCGGTGTGGCACGCGGCCATCACCACCAGGCCGATCTGCCGGTGCGGGGATTCGTGCAGCAGCCGCACGATCTCGTCCGCGCCCAGCTCACCCGGGACGCCCGCGGAATCCGGTGCCAGCAGCAGGCAGGCCTTCGCCGCTTTCACCGCCTTGGCGTCCTTCCCGGGTTCTTCTTCGGAGGCGAACTGGCCGTGGCAGGCGAGGTGCAGCACCGCGCCGGCGTGGGGACCGTCAGCTGCCAGCCACGACCGCACCTGGTCGGCGGTACCCGGGCCGGACGGGCTCACCGAGCCGCGCGGACGGCGTCCCACGTACTTGGCTCCCCGCAGGAACGCCTTGTGGATCTCGAACGCTTCGAGGCGCGCGGCGGGCAGGTCCCGCGCCGGCCCGGCCGTGTACGGGTCACCGACGACCAGGCCGGTCGACGTCAGCCGCACCGGCGGCCGGGCGGCGTTCGCGCAGAACTCGCGCGCCGACACGGCCTGGGAAAAGGCCGCCAGCTCAACGGCGTACACGCCTTCGCCGTTCCGCGCGGCTTGCCAGGGGATGGCCGCCAGCTCCGCCATCGGGATGAGCACGATGCGCGGAACCCGGTCGCGGTGGGCGGTGTCCCGCGCGAAGTAGCGGTCGAGGAGCGGCCCGATGGCCACCCGCCAGGCCCATGCGCAGAGGTCGTCCAGGCTCTCGGTGAAGGGAGCCTGGGCTGCGGGGGACAGCTCGCGGGACAGGTGCGACAGCGCGGTCAGGTAGCCTCCCGGCCCGGCCTTCCCCCGCACGTCGAGGTAACTCAGCGGCAGGTAGGCCAGTCGCCCCTCGCGCGGGACCACCAGTGCCATCCCCGGCTGCTGCTCGTCGGTGGGGACGAGGTAGACCAGCGCGTCCGCGTCGACGGTGCGCAACGCGGCCCGGATGTCCGCCGGCGACGGCGGGTTGAGCAGCTTGTCCACCCCGCCGGCCGCGGCCACGAGCACATCGACCGCCTCGGTGCGCAAGCCCGGGGAGGCCGGACCCTCCGTCTCCCACCGGCGTGCCAGGTCGGCACGCCCGGCCGCCCGCAGCCTGGGCACGAGGTCGACCAGTTCGACCTCGGCGAACAGCATCAGGCCGCGGCCGGTGTCCAGCGCGTCGAGTGCCCCCGCGCAGTCGCCGAACTGCATGCGGGTGCGGGCGATGTCCATGCCCAGCTTGGCGGCTTCCCGGAGGCCCTCCCGCGCCATCGCCGGATCCGACTCGAGCAAGGCCTTGTGCGCGAACCGGTACATGGCTTCGAGGCTCACGTCGCCCGATCCGCGCTGGTCACCCACCCGCTGCTTGATCTGCCGGAGCAGGTCGTGGACGTCCGTCCACAGCGGATTCCCCGAACCGCCGCGCCCGCGCAGGTCCAGGATGAGATCTTCGAGCACTTTCTGGGCCTCGTCGAGGCCCTCGGTCGTGCCGAGCACCTCCGATCGCCGCCACAAGGTGACGGCGATCCCGTGCCGCGCGATGTCCTGCAGGACACCGGGTTCGCCGGCCGCTTCCCGCGTCAGCCCGATGGCCCGGTCGATGCGGTCGAGATCGGTTTCGAGGCCGCCGCGCAGGAGAGCGAAGGAGGCAGCGAGCTTGCCCTCGGCACCGGCGCCGTCACCGGCGTACTGCCGGATGATTTCGTCGGTGGTCAGGTCACTCGGTCCGGATTGCGGGTCCGACAGCAGCGCGAGCATCGCCGCGCCTTCGGCGGGCATCGCAAACTGGGCCGGATCGATGCCCAGGCTGGCCGAGTTCTCTCGCATCCGGTCGAGGAGGCCGGGGATCGCTTTCCAGTCACCGGTTTGCTCTGCGCGGAGCAGATCCCTGAGCGTGGCGTGCATCTGCCGCATGGGACCGGACTGCGGCACGTCACCGAGCCGGTCGAACAGCTGCTTGAGCTCCTCGACGAGAGCCATCTTGCTGCTGTTGTCACCACGCTGGAAGGCCGTGTCGAGCTTGATCCCCGTGCGCGCGCTTTCGATGGCGCTCAGCGTCGGCGGGAAGCTCCCGTGCTGTTCCACGAGCTCGTCGAGCTCGGCGGCGGCCACGGCGGCGGTGGTCCGCCGCTCCTGGGTGTCGTGCGCCAGCTGGAAGGCGCGGGCCGTGGCCCGCGCCTGCGGCCAGGCCAGCAGGTGCGGTGGCGCACTGCCCACCATGTCCAGCAGCGGGCCGAGGTACGGCATGACCCGCATCGGCGGGGCCCCGCCGCCCCGGGTCAGCAACGTGATCATCGTGGCCGCCAGCTCGCCCCGCCGGGGATCCTCGGCGGGCAAGGTGCCCAGGTCGGCCAGGAAGGACGAGACGTCGGGCCGCTCCGCCGCACCCGCCGCCACCGCGTCCAGGGCGGCCCGGCAGCGCGTCACCGCTGCCGGGCTCGCCGGGACGTCCGCTCCGCTCGTCACCGTGGCCTCCTCGGTCCGTTCTGCTCACCCTTGACGGACGGGCGACGCCTCACCGCGTGGCCACGGCGGCGAGGATGCGGTCGACCGCCCCGGGACCGGCGGACCACGGTTCGCCGTCGAAGACGGCCGAAACCACGTCCAGCACCACCGCCTCCGGCGGCTCTCCGCCGGCGATCCGCCGGTCGATGGCCGCCACGGCGACGACGGCACGCGCCAGCCGGGTGTCGAGCTCCTCCTGGCCGAAGGCGGGTTCGGCCGGCAGCTCAGCCCCCTCCTCCGCCGAAAAGCGCGGCACCGGCACGGAAGGCGGCCGCTTGCGGCCCAACGGCCGTTCCACGTAGTTCTCGTACCACCGGGGCCGCCGGCGCATCGCCGACAGCACGAGCGCGGTCTCGCGCTCGACCGCCCGGCGGGCCGCCGACGGCGCGGTGCCACTGGCCACGCGGTCCTCGGCCCACCGGTCGAAGGGCCAGATCCCCGCGGCCGGCACGGAGTCGGTCCCGACGAAGTCCAGGATGCCGACGGCGAGCGCCAGCAGAACTGGGTCGGCGCCCAGCTCCGCGGCCAGCCACCGGGGCACTCGGGGACGCTGGAGGGCACCGCGCTCGCTGCGCCGGCGGCGGTAACCGTCCACAGTGGCCTGGACGAGGCGCCGGCGGATCCAGCCTTCCAGCGACGTGATGGGGATCCGGGCGTTGCGGAACACGTCGTCGATGACGGCCTCCATGTCGTCGTGGAACCGATCCAGGCACTGGTCGTCGAGGTGGCAGACCGCGGCGGCGCAGCGGTAGTGGCCGCGGCTGAGCTCGAGCTTCCGGGTGAGGTTGCGGAACACCACCGGCTGGGCGATCTCGAACACGGTCGCCCGCAGGCACCGTCGGTCGTCGCCGTCGGCCGCGGCTACGCGATCGGCCAGCTCACCCCGGCTCGCCAGCTGCCGGACGTGCTCGGGAACGGTGCGGACGAAGTCCTTCTCGGCCATGGGAAAGGCTCCTGTGGGTCGAAACTGCTCCGGTGGAACCGAAGCTAGGAGCCGTTCTCCGCGATTTCGATGGAGCGACCGGGCTTTGATGACAAGTGCCTACCCGGGCGGCGGGCGATCCGCGCCGGGCACCTCCGATAAACCGCTGTGACCGCGGAACCGGACCGATCAGGGCCGCCAGGTGACGTCGGTGACCTCCAGACCGAGCCCCTTCAGCGACCGGTCGAGGTTGCGCAGCACGCCCTGGCGGGGCGTGCCGATGATCCACGGATCGCCGTCCCGTACCTCCAGCTGGAGCGGGCCGTTGGCGGGGGCGTGGTCGAGGAAGCCGGCGTACCGGCGCCGGCCGAGCTCGGTCCGGGGGACCATCCGCTGGTTCGCCGATCCCCGCCACACCAGTCTTGTCGGGTTCGCGACCTCGAACCGGCCGAAGACCACGACGTCGGCTCGGGCGGCCGCGGCCCGGCGGGGTTCGTCCAGCTCGTCCTCGTCGTAGCCGGTGTAGAGCAGGAAGTCGAGCTCCCGGTCCGCGCCGCGGCGGACCTCGTCCGCGGCGGCGAAGAAGGCGGCCAGGCCTTCCGCCTGCTGCAGTGGTTCGCCGCCGCTGATCGTCAGCCCGGCGGCACCGCGGCCGACCGCGGACCGCCACAGCCCCGCCAGCTCGGCGACCGGCACGTCCACCCCGCCGTCGGCCGGCCAGGTGTCCCGCGACATGCACCCCTTGCAGGACAGGGTGCAGCCCTGCACCCACACGGCAAGCCGCGCTCCGGGGCCCAGGGCGTGCACGGGGTAGTGGGTCCGACTGATCCGCAGCTTCGCGCTCATGCGGTGTCCTCCCGGCGCACCAGGCTCAGCCGGTGCTCGACGGCTTCGGTGAAGCTCGGGTCGCCCATCGTGGCCGACATGGCGTCGAAGTAGGCGTGCTCCGCCGCGCGGTAGGCGGCCCGGACGGCCTCGATGAGGGTCTCCGGCTGGCGATCGCCGTTTTCCGGGGCCACCACGTCGAAGTCCGCGAAACCGGGGTCGAGCTGCACGATCCTCTCCTGCAGTTCCGCGTCCGCTTCCTCGAACCGCCGCCGGGCCAGCGCATAGGCCTCCTGGTACGGGTGCCGGCGGGCCAGGCCGATCATGAACGAGACGGACCCGCCGACCAGCAACCCGGCGATCAGCATCGCCACCAGCGTCGTTCCGGTGATGTCGAGGGACGCCAGCCGCACGTGGTCGACCCCCACGACGGCCGCGGCGACCATGCCCAGCAGCGCCGCCATCGTGGCCCAGGCGATGGCCAGCACCGCGGCCGCCGGGCGCAGAGCGCGATCGCTGCCGGTGGCGCGGGACGACCGGAGCAGGAAGGCCGTGACGTGCGGTCCGAGCACCATGAGCACGGCCGACGCAAGGCCCAGCGCCCAGCTCGCCGCCGCGGGCAGCACACCGTCGAGGAAGTGGCGGAAGACCAGGTAGTGCAGCGGGCTGAGGGTGGCGACGAGCCCCACCAGGATGAGCAGCCGCCAGCGGAGCCCGAGCGCGGTGGTTTCCCCTTCCCACACCGGGTCGTCCTCGGCCACCTCGTCTTCGGGCGGCGAGCCGTCGGCGCTCGGCGGCCGATCGAGGTCGGGTTCCCGCAGCCAGCCTTCCCGCCCCGCCAGCCGGCTCATGCTGCGCCGCGCGTCCGCCATCGCCTGTCGAGCGTCTTCCCGCCGCATGCGCGTCGCCCTGACGCTCTCCAGCACTGCCAGGTGGCGTTCCCGGGCCGAGGCGACCGCGGCGGAACAGCGCCCGCGCAGGACCTCCACGTAGTCTTCGCGTCCTGCCTCGGCGTCCTGCGCGGGCGCGAACGGGTCGGTGAACGACCAGCCGTCGCGCACGTGCCGGCGGGCATCGGCCTCCCCGCGCTCCCGTGCTTCGGCGATGAGCACCGCCGCGGGGATGCGCGGCTCTTCGACCGGTTGCGGCAGCCGCGGCAGGGGAGGCGCGGGCGCCCGGCGGCGCCGGAACACCCGCATCGGAGGCGGGTCCTGCGGGGGAAGGGTCACGGCGGGTACTCCCTGGTCAGCGCTCGTAGAGGGTGATCGCGCCTTCGGCGGTGCGGGCGAACCGGATCCGGTCGCCGGTCGCCAGTCGCCGGTGCAGCGCGGGCTGGATCTCGACGTCGTTGAGGAAGGTGCCGTTCGGGGTCGGGAGCGGCTCGACCCACGCGGCCCCGTCGGCGTCGACGCGCACCACGGCGTGGGCGCGGGAGACGTTCGGGTGCTCCCGGAACAGCTGCCGGTGGTCGCCCAGCCTGCCCAGCTGGGCGCGCTCCCCTTCCGACAGCTCAAGCTCCCCGCCGGGGAACTTGATGTGCAGGGCGGGCGGGGTCAGCGGACGGCCGCAGGACATCCTCGTGCACCGGGTGTTGCCGGCGGCGGCCTCCTGCCCGCAACGCCAGCAGCGGTCGAGGCTCCACGCCATCCGCCGCTCGGCGCCCGGGCCTGGCGCGTGCGCACCGTCCGCGGCCCCGGCGGGCGCCGGTCCGGGTGCCGCCGGTTCCGGGCCTGCCGCCTCCACGAGGGGACACATGTGCACCGGGCACAGGGATTGGTCGTCACCGAACACTTCCGACCGGTCCATGGTGCAGACCCGGCTCATCGGGGGCCGCCCGGGGTGATCCGCGCGGTCAGGCCGGGCCCTTCGTCTTCGTCACCGGGGTGCAGTGCGAGAACCTCGACCAGGTCGCCCTGTCCGGCGTTGTCGTCGAACAGCTTCCGGGCCAGCGGGTTCACCAGGTTGCTTTCGAGCAGGTTGCCGACGCCGCGGCCGCCGTTCTCCTGGTCCGAGGAGCACAACCGGGCCAGGGCCGCGCGCGCGGGCGGTGCCAGTTCCAGCCGGACGCCCAGCTCGGCGCGCACCTTGGTGATCACGTTGCGCAGCTGCAGCTCGAAGATCCGCTCGGCCACCTGCGGACTGATGTAGTCGAAGATGACGATGTTGTCCCCGAACCGGTTGAGCAGCTCCGGCCGCTTGAGCACGGTGGTGAAGTGTTCGCGGATCTCTTTGCGGACGCTCTTCTCCAGCTCCGGATAAGGGTCGCCGGGTTCGACCAGGCGGTAGGTGATGTCCTTTCCTTGTTCGGTTCTCTCGGTTTTCATGATGCCGAGGTTCGAGG
The DNA here is from genome assembly GCF_053586895.1 of Amycolatopsis sp. NPDC003731. Taxonomy (NCBI): domain Bacteria; kingdom Bacillati; phylum Actinomycetota; class Actinomycetes; order Pseudonocardiales; family Pseudonocardiaceae; genus Amycolatopsis; species Amycolatopsis sp. NPDC003731. The sequence continues at coordinate 25,589 of NZ_JBSFNC010000112.1, forward strand.
TGAACACCAGGACGCATTCGGAGAAGTAGGTGGTCACACCCTGGCCGTCGGTGAGCCTGCCGTCCTCGAGGATCTGCAGGAACTTGTCCAGCACCAGTGGGTGCGCCTTCTCGATCTCGTCGAACAGCACCACCTGGAACGGACGGCGGCGCACCGCGCCGGTCAGTTCGCCGCCCGCTTCGAAGCCGACGTACCCGGGCGGTGCGCCGATCAGCCGGTCGGCGGCCTGCTCGGCGGAGAACTCGCTCATGTCGAACCGCAGGTAGGCCTGCGCGTCACCGAACAGCAGCTCGGCAACCTGCTTGGCCAGTTCGGTCTTGCCGACGCCGGTGGGGCCCGCGAAGAACAGCACGCCGCGCGGCCGGTGCCCCGAAGTGCGGGCCTGGGCGCCGGACAGGCCCAGTGCCGCCCGCTTGAGGATGTCCAAGGTCTTGCTCACCGCGCGGTCCTGCCCGAGGACCCGCTCGGCGATCACCTGTTGTCCCTTGGTGATCTGTTCGCGGACGCTGGTCCGCCGCCAGAGGTTGTCGTCGATCCCGAGCTTGAAGATCCGCGTGGCGTCGGCGATGCGGTCGACGCCCATGCCGCGGTCCGCCGCCAGCCGGGTGATCTTGAGCATGGAGTCGAGGGTCATGCCTTCGGTGAGGCCCGCGAACTCCTCTTCCGGCGGCAAGCGGCCGGGTTCCGGCTCGGCGGCTTCGGGCAGCAGGGGGATCAGCAGGCCGGCCATCTTCTGGCGGTCGTCGAGGGTGGGCATCGGCGCGGCCACCGTGCGGATCGCCTCGATCCCCGCGGTGAACCAGACCGGCAGGTCCCGTTCGCCCTCCACCAGCCAGATGACCGGGTTGTGCAGGGCCCGCGGCCGGCCCGGGTACTCGTACCGGGGCGCGGTCAGCGCGAGTTTCTGGAAGAACAGGAACTGGTCGCGCTCGGCGGGGTCGAGCTGGGTGGGGGAGCGGACGAGCCGGGAGGCGTGGTCGACGACGAAGGCGAGCCGGGCAGGCGGACGTCCCGCGCAGGCCGCCTGCGTACCCGCGGCCGGCCGCGCGCTGTCGGTTTCGGGGGGCGGTTGCTCGGCTGCCCCGACCACCTTGGTCAGGTGGACCCGCAGGCGTTCCGGGGACGGCCGCCTGCCCAGCACGTTGGTGCCCAGCACCTGTTCCACGGCCCGGTGTGCCTCGTCCGTGCCCGGGTGGACGCCGAGGCCGGCGACGGTGTCGTAGGTGACCAGCGCGTCGAACCCGGCCGGGCGCAGCACGTGCCACAACAGCGGGAGCGTCGGCATGACCTGCACCGCGCCGCCGTCCTCGACCAGGAACGAGTCGCGGATGTTGCCGTGCAGCACGTATTGCGAGTGCACCGCCAGCGTGCCGGCGATCTCACCGGCGAAGGCGGGCACCCGGCGCTGCTGCGTCACGACGGACTCGGTCGTCATCGGCCGTCCTTGTACCGCTGCAGCGGCGCCTGTGTGACGACGTCAGTGTCCGGGGCCCGGCCGCCGGACACCTGGGGTGCGGTTTCCGCGAGCTGCACCCGCACGCCGGCCGCGGCGGCCGCGTCGGCGACGGCCCGGATGCCCGCGTTCGCGACGGCGCAGCGTTCTTCGCCGATCAGCTTCTCGCTGTCGCTGGTGGGGGCGTGGGCCGCCTCGAGGTGGTGCTCGACGAGGTTGCCGTCGCGCACCCGGACGACCATGGAGTGCTGGTCCTGCCATTCGGCGCGGGCCAGCCGCAGACCGGTGAAGCCGTCGCCCTCGAATGTTTCCAGCACCTCCTGGCCGTCGTCGGTCAGGTGCTTGCTGACCAGATCGACCAAGAACCTGCGGTCGGCAACGCTCTCGGCCCACGCCATCAGGCAGACCGCGTCCGAACGCAGCTCGGCGGTCAGCTCGCGCGCTCCCGTGACGACCTCGCGCAGCGCGGTCGCGGTCCGGCGCAGCGGAGCCGGCGGGTCGATGCCGGCGACGACCTCGGCCAGCGGACCGTCCTCCAGCGCCGACACCCAGGTGGCGGCCAGCCTGCGTCGCTCGATGCGCGGGTTGAGGGTCGTGACGATCTTGGACCGCAGGCTGCTGAGGTACACGGACTGCTCGCTGCGGCCCGGGATGGCCGCGGCATCGGCCAGCACCTCGTCCCGTTCCTGCGTGGTGGCGTCCGGGTCGAGCAGGCTGATCACGTCGGTGATCGACGTGGCCGCGACGGTGGCGGGCCGCCGGGTGTGCCGGTCGCCGGCCGCGCGACGGTGGCGGTCCAGCTCGGCCGAGATGTCGGTGCCCGCCAGGCTGGTCTTCGCCGTGACGGTGACCCGCAACGGCGGCGCGGCCGCGTCCAGTTCCTTGTGCAGCCGGGCGATCTCGTACTCCGTTTCGGACACCCACTGGACCACGCGGACGGAACCGACCTCGGCGGAAAGCGTCAGCGGACGCGGGACGACCAACGCGATCCCGGCCGCTTCGGCGCGTGCGCGGACCAGGCGCAGCCGGGCGTTCACCGCCACGACGTCGGCCATCGCGCGCCGCCGCCACTGACCCGCCGCTTCCGCGGCCTCGATCGCGGCGATCTCGGCTTCGAGCCGGGCGCCCGATTCGCCGAGCGCGCGAACCCCGCTTTCGGCTGCGCTGTTGACCGCCCGGGCCACCAGCACGGCTCCGGCGGTCACCGCGAGCGCACCCGCGACCACAATGGCCCCCGCCGCGACGATGGGCAGACCTACGGGCGCGACGGCCACGGTTCCAGAACTCATGGCTACCTCCTCAGGGATGGGATGACGGACGGTCGTTGCGCGGGCGCGCCAGGATCTCCCGCTCGCGGCGGTCCTGGTCCCGCCACGCCACGGCCCGCTGGACCGTCCACGGCAGCAGCGAGAAGGCGACGGCGAAGGGCAGGACGGCGGGGGCGAAGACGGTCAGGACGATCAGCCCCAGCACGACCGCCAGGGCCACCGGGCCGGCGATCCGGAGGGCGACGAGCCTCCTGGCCAGCCTGCCCGCCGCGACCCGGCCCGCCCCGAGCAACGAGTAGGCCGGGTGGAACCGCCCGCCGCTGTCCCACGCCAGCACGCTTTCCGACACGAGGCCGAGCAGGAGCGCGGCGGCCAGGCCGACCCACGAGTCGACGATCTGGACGTCGGAGGCGAAGCCGACCACGTCGCTGAGCCCGACGAGCGCGAACAGGACGGCGGCGATCGCGGCGACCCCGGCGGCGGCGTAACTGAGGGCCTGCGGGCGGTTCTGCCGGCGGGACCAGTCACGCAGGCCTTCGGTGCGACGCAACCAGTCCTCGTGGGCCTGCCGCGCGCGGGCTTCGTCGGCGAGGCGTGCCGACTCCGCCTCCGCGTGGGACACGAGGGCCATCGCGATCCAGTGGTGCTTCGGCTCGGCGACCAGATCGGAGAACCAGCCCAGGCCGAAGGCGTGCGCCCGCTCGTCGAGCGCGCGCCGGATCTCGCGCTTGTTCTCGGCGCTGGCCGTCGCCGCGAGCAGCGCCAGGGACAGCGCCCGGCCCCGTTCTTCGCGGAGGAAGAGCTCGGCGGCCCGGCGCGCTCCGGGTTCTTGCACAGCGCCCGCCTGCGTGGCGAGATCCCTTTGCGCCACCGGCCAGTCTGCGCGGACCTTCGCGAGCCCGGCCCCGCTTTCGCCGTCCTCGGTCGCGCCGCCCATGACGAGCAAGCGGAGCAGGTCGTGGTCCCACAGCTCCGTGACGATGTCCGTGCTCGGGACGATCTCCTCGTAACCCTCCTGCGCCAGCAGGGCGAGGCGGCCGGGCGCGATGTTCCACCGGCGGTACCAGGGTGGGAAGGTCGGGTCCACCGTCCGGATCAGGTGCAGCAGGCGGACGTCGGCGGGCACGCGGCGAGCGGGTGCGGGGATGTGGATGCCGTCGTCGGGGAACGTCGCCAGCCATGCGAGCAGCCGGTCGCGTGGTCCGTTGTCCTCCCCGCACAGGACCGACAGGGACAGTCCCCAGTCCTCGATCAGGTCCGCGGCCAGGGTTCGCCGGTCCCAGTATTTTTGTCCGGCGAATTCGTACGGCTTCGCCGCCCGGGCCGCTTTGGCGTCCGGGGGCGTGGACCTGCTGACCTCCGGCCGTTCGCCGCGCAGCCAGGCGCCGACCTGCTCGGTCCCCCAGCGTTCTTCGACGTCGATGGTCAACAGGCCGTCGCAGAGCAGCCGGATGCCTTCGTCGGCGACCTGGCTGGTGTCGAGGGGGCGGGCGATGAGCCGGCTGCGGATGATGTTCCGCTCCTCGATCCCGGCGAACAACGCTTCGCCCGTGGCGAGTTCCAGCACGCAGACGCCCAGGGACCACCAGTCGAAGGCCGGCCGGATCTGGCCACCGGCGAACTCGGGCGGGGTGTAGGGCACGGTGCCGACCCCGGTGTCGTCCCGGTGGTCCTCGCCTGCCGGCACGTGGACGGCGATGCCGAAGTCCGCGATTGCGACCGTGAGCGGCTCGCGTCCCCCGACGAGGAGGTTGGCCGGCTTGACATCGCGGTGCACGATGCCCGCCCGGTGGATTTCGGCGAGACCGGACGCGAGCTGGCGGACGATCTCCGTCAGGACGTCCGGAGCGACCCCGGCGGGGTGCCGGTGCCGCATGTCCAGCAGGGTGCCGCCGGTCAGGTGGGGCATGACCTCGTAGAACCGGTCGCTGTCGACGCCGGTTTCCTCGTAGCCGACGACGTGGGCGGGGCAGGCGCCGCTGAGGAGTTCGACGACCCGGTCTTCCGGGCGCCAGCCGGGCCGGTGCACCTTCAGCACGCGCTGCGCGTGGTCCGAACGCCGGACCACGTGGTAGATGTCCGCCTGGTTGCCCGAGCCGCTGATGTCGAGCTCGACCAGGAACCGCTCGGCGAGTCCCGGGGGCAGCCCGGGCGAGCTGCCGCGCGGCCGGCTGCGGCCGGGGTCGAATTCGGTCGGCGCGCCGCGGTCCAGCGGTACCCGCCCCG
>NZ_JBSFNC010000113.1:0-30284 GCF_053586895.1 Amycolatopsis sp. NPDC003731
ACTCATTCGGGACGTCGGAGGTCCCGAATGAGTCATTCGCGGCACCGGGGACCCGCCCGGCTCCCGGCCGGCTGACCAGCGCCAGGGAGAATGTCCGGGTGACCGCTCCCGAACGCCGCTACGTCATCACCTTCGGCTGTCCCGACCGCACCGGCATCATCGCCCGGATCTCCGGGTTCCTCGCCGAGCACGGCGGCTGGATCGTCGAGGCGGCCTACCACACCGACCCGGACACGGGCTGGTTCTTCACCCGCCAGGTGGTCCGGGCCGACTCGCTGCCCTTCGACGCCGCCGAGCTGCGCGCCCGCTTCGGCGAGGTGGCCGCGGAGCTGTCGGCCGAGTCGAGCTGGCAGGTCAGCGACACCGGCGAGCGGCGCCGCGCGGTGATCCTCGTCTCCAAGGCGGGGCACTGCCTGTACGACCTGCTCGGCCGAGTCGCGTCCGGGGAGCTCGACGTCGACGTCGCCGCGGTGATCGGCAACCACGACTCGCTGGCCGACATCACCCGCGCGCACGGCATCCCGTTCCACCACGTGCCGTTCCCGGCCGGTGGCAAACAAGAGGCGTTCGAGCAGGTCCGCAAGCTGGTCGACGAGCACGACCCGCACGCGGTGGTGCTGGCCCGGTTCATGCAGATCCTGCCCGCGGACCTGTGCCGCGAGTGGGCCGGCCGGGCGATCAACATCCACCACAGCTTCCTGCCGTCGTTCATCGGCGCGAAGCCGTACCACCAGGCCCACACCCGCGGCGTGAAGCTGGTCGGCGCGACCTGCCACTACGTGACGGCGGACCTCGACGCGGGCCCGATCATCGAGCAGGACGTCATCCGCGTCGACCACGGCGACTCGGTCGAGGACATGGTCCGCAAGGGCCGCGACATCGAGAAGGTCACGCTGGCCCGCGGCCTCCGGTGGCACCTGGAGAACCGCGTGCTGGTGCACGGCAACCGGACCGTGGTGTTCTGACCCGGTTGCCGTGCCCGCGGATCACGCGCCGATCGTCGACGCGTCGATGACGAACCGGTAGCGGACGTCGGAGTTCTCGACACGCTCGTAGGCCTCGTTGACCTTGTCGGCCGAGATCGTCTCGATCTCCGCGCCGATGCCGTGCTCCGCGCAGAAGTCCAGCATCTCCTGGGTCTCGGCGATGCCGCCGATCATCGAGCCGGCCAGCACCTTGTTGCCGCCGAGCAGCGAGAAGGCGTTGTAGGCCAGCGGTTCGCCGGGCGCGCCGACGTTCACCATCGCGCCGCCGACCCGCAGCAGGCCGAGGTAGGCGTCCACCGGCAGCTTGGCCGACACGGTGTTGAGGATGAGGTCGAACTTGCCCTTGAGCGTTTCGAAGGTCGTCTCGTCGCTGGTCGCGTAGTACTCGGAAGCGCCCAGCTTCAGTCCGTCTTCCTGCTTCTTGAGGCTCTGGCTCAGCACGGTCACCTCGGCGCCCATGGCGGCCGCGATCTTCACGCCCAGGTGGCCGAGCCCGCCGAGGCCGATCACGGCGACCTTCTTGCCTGGGCCGGCACCCCAGTGGTGCAGCGGCGAGTAGGTGGTGATGCCCGCGCACAGCAGCGGCGCGGCGACGTCGAGGTCGATGCCCTCGGGGATGCGGCAGACGAAGGCGTCCTTCACGACGATCTGGTTGCTGTAGCCGCCGTAGGTGTTCTCGCCATCGAAGCCGACGCCGTTGTAGGTCTGGACGTTGCCCTTGACGCAGAACTGCTCGGTACCGGCCCGGCAGTATTCGCACTCGCCGCAGGAGTCGACCATGCAGCCGACGCCGACGCGGTCGCCGACCTGGTACTTCGTGACGTCCGAACCGACCGCGGCGACCACGCCGGCGATCTCGTGGCCCGGGACCATCGGGAAGATCGCCTGGCCCCAGTCCTCCTTGGCCTGGTGGATGTCGCTGTGGCAGATGCCGGCGTAGGCGATGTCGATCAGCACGTCGTCGGGACGCAGGTCACGGCGCTCGATCGTGGTCGGCGCCAGCGGCGCGCCCGGCGCCGGAACGGCGATGGCGTGCGTGGTCGTGCTCATGGAACCCTCCAAGTTCAAGTACCGTCGTCCTCGTAAGAGGTCTCTTACACCTCTACGTAAGAGTGCTCTTACATATTTCGAACGGGAGATGTGATCCGGGTCATGGGCGGCAAGTACCACCACGGCGACCTCCGCGGCGAGCTCGTGCGCGTCTCGCTCGACCTGATCGCCGAGCAGGGCCTGGCCGGCTTCTCGGTCGCCGAGGTGGCGAGGCGGGCGAAGGTCAGCCCGGGCGCGCCCTACCGGCACTTCCCCACCCGGGAGAGCCTGCTGGCCGAGGTGGCCGGCCACATCGCCTGCCAGCTGGCCGACCGCGTCACCGAGGCGGCGGCCGGGCACGAGGACCCGGCGTACGCCCTGGCCGCGGCCGCGGGCGCGTACACGCGGTACGTGATCGAGCGCCGGGCCGGGATGAACATCCTCTACGCCGACGGCCTCCACGGCCCGGAGCACACCGGCCTGCACGAGCAGACCCGCCGGCTGACCGACGAGTTCCTGCTGCGCTGCCTGACGGTCGCCCCGGACCCGGCGACGGCGCTGGAGCTGATGGAGCAGCTGTTCACCCAGGCGCACGGCTACGGCACGTTCCAGCTCGACGGCGTCTTCGTCAAGCACGGCTATTCGGTGGACCTGGTGGTGCGGAAGTCGACCGAGGCCGCGCGGATCGTCATCGCGGGCCGGAGTGCCGGTGCTGCGCGCTAGCTTGGGCGCATGGGGATCATCGACTCACACGAAGCACTGCGCGAAGTGATCGGCGAGGCCGCCGAGCTGACGCAGCAGAAGGTCATCGACCGGATCGACGAGCACGCACGCACCCTGATCGCGCACTCGCCGTTCGTGCTGCTGGCCACGTCGGCACCGGACGGCAGCTGCGACGTCTCCCCGCGCGGCGACCCGGCGGGTTCGGTGCTGGTGCTCGACGACCGGACGCTGGTCCTCGCGGACCGGCCGGGCAACAAGCTGATCGACAGCTTCCGCAACATCGTCGACAACCCGCACGCCGGGCTGCTGTTCCTGATCCCGGGCATGAACGAGACGCTCCGGGTCAACGGCCGCGCGAAGCTGGTGTCGGACGCGCCGTTCTTCGACGACCTGGTCGTCCGGGGGAAACGGCCGAAGCTCGCGGTGGTCGTCGAGGTCGAAGAGCTGTACATGCACTGCGCGAAGGCGTTCCTGCGGTCGTCGCTGTGGCAGCCGGAGACCTGGCCGGACCGTTCGACGCTGCCGTCGATGGGCACCATCATGCGCGACCAGATGTCCCTGCCGATCGCGGCCGGGGAACTGGACGCGCGGCTCGACGAACGGGCGCGGACCCAGCAGTACTGATCCCGGCGACCACGTCGAGCAACCCGGGGAACCGCGCGTCGAACTCGTCGCGGCGCAGGCGGACGAACGTGCCGTTCCCCGCGTCGCGCTGCCGGACCAGGCCGGCTTCGCGCAGCACGCGCCAGTGGTGGGTCCGGGTCGACTTGGCGATCGGCAGCGGGAACGACGCACAGGCCCGCTCTTCGCCGTCCTCGCGGAGCAGCTGCAGCACCACCTCACGCCGGTGCGGGTCCGCGAGGGCGGACAGCACCGCGCCGAGGTCGACCTCGGCCAGCTCGGGAACGGGGAATTCACCAGCCATGCTGGACATGGTACGACAATCATCGTACCTTCGGCGAGGTACGAACACCATCGAACCTCCGGAGGCCCTCAGTGCTGTGCGTCTTCGACGTCAACGAGACCCTGCTCGACCTGGCCGCGATGGATCCCCTGATCGGCGGGGCCGAGCTGCGGCGCGAGTGGTTCGGGCTGGCCATCCACACCGTCCTGACCGTGACGGCGACCGGCGGCTACCGCGACTTCGCGGGCATCGCCGGTGACGCCGCGATCGAGGCCGCGGCCCGGCACGGGCGGGAGGTCGACCTCGCGCGGGTGGGCGCCGGGCTGCGCAGCCTCCCGGCCCACCCGGACGTCGAGCCGGGCCTGGTGCGGCTGCGCGAGCGGGGCCACACCGTCGTCGCGCTGACGAACTCGCCGCTCGCCACCGCCGAGGCGCAGCTGCAGAACGCCGGGCTGGCGCCGCTGCTCGACCGGATCTTCTCGGCCGAGCAGGTGGGCCGCCTCAAGCCCGCGCCGGAGCCGTACCTCCAGGTCACGGCCGCCTACCCCGGGCAGCGCGCGGTCATGATCGCCGCGCACGACTGGGACATCGCGGGCGCCCAGGCGGCGGGGCTCGGGACGGCGTTGCTCACCCGTCCCGGCGTCCACCCGCTGCCCGGCTCGCCCGCGCCCACCTACACCGCGTCGACGCTGCCGGAGCTGGCCGAACTGCTCTAGCCGGCGATCCGGACCAGCATCTTGCCGGTGTTGGCGCCCGACAGCAGGCCGAGGAACGCCTCGGGCGCGTTGCGGATTCCGTCGACGAAGGTCTCCGAGTACTTGATCTCGCCGGAGCTCACCAGCGGCGCGACCTCGGTGACGAACTGCTGCTGCAGGTGCCAGTGGTCGATCACCAGGAGGCCGCGGATGGTGAGCCGCTTGGCGATGACCTGCGCGAGGTTGCGCGGCGCCGGCGTCGGCTCGGTCGCGTTGTACGTCGAGATCATCCCGCAGATGGCGATCCGGCCGTGCAGGGTGATCGCGTCGATCGCGGCTTCGAGGTGCTCGCCGCCGACGTTGTCGAAGTAGACGTCGATGCCCTCCGGCGCCGCCTGGTGCAGCTGCTCGGCGACCGGGCCGTCCTTGTAGTTGAAGGCGGCGTCGAAGCCGAGGTCGTCGATCAGGTGCCGGACCTTCTCCGCCGAACCCGCCGAGCCGATGACGCGCTTGGCGCCCTTCAGCTTCGCGAGCTGCCCGACCAGCGAGCCGACCGCGCCGGCCGCGCCCGAGACGAACACGGTGTCGCCCGGCTTGAACTCGGCCGACTCCAGGAGGCCCGCGTACGCGGTGAGGCCCGGCATGCCGAGCACGCCGAGGTAGGTCGACAGCGGCGCCGCGGCCCCGTCGACCTTGACGTACCGGCCCGCGTCGAGCACGGCGTGGGTGCGCCAGCCGGCCTGGTGCAGGACGTGGTCGCCCACCTTGACGTCGTCGACGTTCGATTCGACGACCTCGCCGACCGCACCGCCGCTCATGACCTCGCCGACCTGGAACGGCGGCGCGTAGGACTTGACGTCCTTCATGCGGCCGCGCATCGCGGGGTCGACGCTCATGATCAGGTTGCGCACCAGGATCTGGCCGTCACCCGCCGTCGGCACCTCCGTGTCGACGATCTCGAAGTTGTCGTGCGTCGGCACGCCTTCCGGACGCGAAGCCAGCCGGATTTCGGTCGCCGTGGTCATCGTCGAATCTCCTCCAAGTCTCGAAGCGGGGCAGGCGCCCCGGATTCCACCCGATGTAACCAGCTAACCGGGGCGCAGATTCCGATTGTGAGGCGTCACACCCGACCTTCTTCCCCGCCACCACCCTCAACGGAGGCGCTCCGCGCCGCTGTCACACTATTTCGGCGAGCTTCTCCAGCACGCCGTCGTAGATCTTCTTGAGCCCGCCGGGTGCGAACGTCTTCTCGAAAAAGCCGCCGATGCCGCCGGCACCGTCCCAGGTGGTCTCGATCTTCACGACGCTGCGTTCACCCGCTTCGGTGACCGTCCACGTGGTGACCATGCTGGAGTTCGCGTCGGTCTCGACCAGCGTCCCCGGCCGCGGCTCGGTGACGGTCGCCCGCACGTCCCGCACCCGCTTGGAGGTCGCCTGCAGCTTCCAGCCGGCCTTGGTCCCGGCGCCGATGCCGCCTTCGGTGACCTGGTAGTCGCGGTAGTGCTCGGTGAGCAGCTTCGGCCGCGTCTCGGCGTAGTCGGCGACGAGCGCGCGGACCTTGTCGGCCGGGGCGTCGATGGTGCGCTCCGCGGTGGCCGTGACCTTTCCCATTTCACTCCTTCTCCCGGCGTACGAATCAGGGTCCACGATTTCACCGCGCACCGCACCCGCGGCGGGCGCCCTCGGACGTCCCAGATAGTGAGCGGCGGAAGTCCGCTCTGGACAGCTGTTTTCGCAGGTCAGAGCGTCGCTTTCGGCTCGATTGGTGGCGTAACACGGTGTTAACGTCGGCTGGCCATCCTCGCCGCCATGCCCACGACACCCCGGCGGACGAGGTCCGACAGCGCCCGGCAGGTCGCCGACCTGCTGCGCCGTCAGGTGCTGGCCGAGGAGACGCTGCCGTGCGAGGAGGACCTCACGGTGGAGTTCTCGGCGACCCGCAACACCGTGCGGGAGGCTCTCGCGCTGCTGCGCGACGACGGCCTGATCGCCCGCCAGCCCGGCGTCGGCACGGTCGTCGTCGGCCACAAGTACCCGCACGGGCTCAACCGGCTGGCCGGCCTCGCCGAGGTGCTGCGCGAACACGGCGAGGTGACCAACGACGTCCGGACGGCGGACCTGGTGCCCGCCCCGGCCGTGGTGGCGCAGCGGCTCGGCGTGCCCGAGCGCTCCGAAGTCGTCTACCTCGAACGCCTGCGGCGCCTCGACGGCGTCCCGCTGTCGCTCGACCTGACCTACCTGCTGCCCGGGATCGGGAAGCCGCTGCTGGAGCACGACCTCGCCGGCCGGGACGTCTTCGCGCTCATCGAAGAGACGTCCGGGCAGCGGCTGGGCTACGCCGACATCGACGTCGAAGCGCTCAACGCCGACCCGGAAACCGCCGCGGTCCTCGAAGTTCCGCCGGGCGCGGCGCTGCTGCGGTGGGAGCGCCTCACGCACTTCGCCGACGGACGGCCCGTCGACCTCGAGTACATCCGCCTGCGCGGCGACCGCCTCACCATGCGCGCCCGCCTCGACCGTTCCTGAAGGAGACCACCATGCCCCTCGTGCCGAGCCGGGTCGACGTCCCGGTGACGATCGACGAGTCGAAGTGCCTCGACGGCTGCCGGCTGTGCGTCGACATGTGCCCGCTCGATTCGCTGGCCATCGACCCGGACACCGACAAGGCGTACATGCACGTCGACGAGTGCTGGTACTGCGGGCCGTGCGCGGCGCGCTGCCCGACCGGCGCGGTCACCATCAACATGCCGTACCTGCTGCGGTGAAAGCCGTCCGGCTCCTGCTCGCCGCCGCGCTGCTGGCCGCGGGCTGCACCGCGAACGCGTCGACGTCCGGCGATGTCGACGTCGTCATCGGCTACCAGTCGAAGACGATCAACACCGTCACCGCGGGCACGCTGCTGCGGTCGCTGGGGTACTTCGAGCAGCGCCTCGCCGACCTGGGCAAACGGGACGGGAAGCGCTATCACGTCACCTGGCAGGACTACTCGACCGGCGCGCCGATCACCGCGCAGATGGTGGCCGGGAAGATCGACATCGGCTCGATGGGCGACTACCCGTTGCTCATCAACGGCTCCCGGACGCAGGAGTTCGGCGACGGCCGCACCAAGCTCGTCGCCGCGACCGGCTACAACCTGCTCGGCGCGCTCAACATGGTCGTCGTGCCGCCGAAGTCGCCGGCCCACACCCTGGCCGACCTGCGCGGGAAGAAGATTTCGGCCAGCATCGGCTCAGCCGGCCACGGCACCACCGTGCACGCGCTGCAGAACATCGGCATCGGCCCCGACGACGTCCACCTGCAGAACCAGGCGCCCGCGGTCGGCGCGTCCGGGCTGCTGTCCGGGTCGGTCGACGCGCTCGGGCAATTCGTCGCCTGGCCGGGCCAGCTCGTGTTCGCGAACCAGGCCCGGCTGCTCTACGACGGCTCGGCGCTGAACCTGCCGACCTGGCACGGCGTCGTCGTCCGCGAGTCCTATGCGGACAGTCACCACGACGTCGTCACGGCGTTCCTGCGCGCGCAACGCGACGCGACGGACTACCTGCACCGGCACCCGATGGACGCGGCGCTGAAGGTCGCGTCCGCCACCAAGCTGCCGCCCGAGGTCGTCTACCTCTACAACGGCGCGGGCGGCATGGTCACCTTCGACCTGCCGCTGAAGCGCCCGCTGATCAGCGCCCTGGAGACCGACGCGCCGTTCCTGCGTTCGATCGGCAACATCAAGCGGCTCGACCTCGGCGCGTTCGTCGACGACCGGTACCTGCGGGAGATCTACGGCCCGTCGTACGACCCGGCCGCGTCCTCTTTGGACAACCCAGCGCCGGTGACGGGCTTCGACACGACGTGCTCGCGGCCCGTCACCGATCCGCGCACCGCCGGTGAGCTGTGGCTGTCCGGCGAGACCGCGACGCACCCCGCCGCCACGCCATCGTGCCTGCTCAAGGCCGTGGCCCATGCGGCGAAGCCGGTCCGCGCGGCCTACGTCCCGGACGCGGCCACGGGCACCCGCTGGTTCGCCGACAAGGCCGTCTGGGTGCGCGACGCGGGCGGCGCGCTGTTGCCCTTCACCACCGAAGACGGCGCCCGCGCCCACCTCGCCGGGCACCTCGGCTCGATCGTCAGCTACGCGCAAGCCGTGGAGGAGTCCCGATGACCCAGACCCTCGACCACGAACCCGCCACCGTCGTCACCCCACCGGCACCCCCGAGACGCCGGTTCAGCCGGCTCGCCGTCCGCGCCGGCAGCATCGTCGCCGCCCTGGTCGTCTGGGAGCTGCTGACCGCGTTCGACGTCGACCTGTGGCTGCACTTCGACCGCCTCCCCACCCCGGTCGAAGTCGCCCGCGACCTCGGCTACCAGCTCGGCACCGCCGTCTACTACCAAGACCTCCTGGACAGCCTGCGGCGGATCGTCACCGGGTTCGCTCTCGCCGCGGTCTTCGGGATCGGGCTCGGCACGGCGATCGCGCGCTCCCGCGGCACGTCCGACGTCGTCCAGCCGCTGCTGGAAGTCCTGCGGCCGATCCCGGCCATCGCGATGGTCCCCATCGCCATCCTGCTGTTCCCCAGCAACGAGCAGGGCATCGTCTTCATCACCTTCGTCGCCGCGTTCTTCCCGGTCGTGGTCTCGACGCGGCACGCCGTGCGCGCGCTGCCGGTGGTCTGGGAGGACGCGATCCGCACGATGGGCGGCTCGCGGCGGCGGGTGCTGTGGAACGTCGTGCTGCCGGGCGCGCTGCCCGGCGTGTTCGGCGGCTTGTCCGTCGGCATGGGCGTTTCGTGGATCTGCGTGATCTCGGCGGAGATGATCTCCGGCGAGTTCGGCGTCGGCTACCGGACCTGGCAGGCCTACACCGTCGTCGACTACCCCGGCGTGATCGTCGGGATGCTCACCATCGGCCTGCTCGGCTGGGTCACCTCGGCCGCCGTCGAACTGCTCGGCCGCCGCGCCACCCGCTGGCTGCCCCGAGAGGAGAACGCATGAGCCTCCGCATCGAGAACCTGACCGTCCACTACGGACCGCGGGCGGTGCTGTCCGGCATTGACCTCGACGTCGCCGACACCGAGATCCTGGCCGTCACCGGGCCGTCCGGGTGCGGCAAGTCGACGCTGCTGCGGACTCTCGCGGGCCTGCTTCCGGCGTCGTCCGGGCAGGTCCTTTCCGCGGGCGTGGAGGTGACCGGCACGTCCGCGGAGCGCGCGCTGGTGTTCCAGGACGACGGGCTGCTGCCGTGGCGCTCGGTGCGCCGCAACGTCGAGCTGCCGCTGTCCATCCGGCGCGTCCCGCGGGCGCGGCGGCGGGTGGAGGCCGAGTCGTGGCTGGACCAGGTCGGGCTGGCCGGGTACGAGGACCACCTGCCGCGAGAGCTGTCCGGCGGCATGCGGCAGCGCGTCCAGCTCGCCCGCACCCTCGCCGGGGCGCCGCGGGTGATCCTGGCCGACGAGCCGTTCGGCGCGCTGGACGCCCAGACCCGCACGGCCATGCAGCGGCTGCTCGTGGAGGTGTGGCGCAAGCGGCCGACGACGGTGGTGTTCGTGACCCACGACGTCGACGAGGCGCTGTTCCTGGCCGACCGCGTCGCCGTGCTGACCCGCGACGGGCGGCTGGCGAAGGTCGTCGAGTCGTCGCGGCCGCGGACGGCCGAGCCCGCCGTGGCGGCCGAGCGCGCGGAAGTCCTGGACGGGCTGGTGGCGGCATGACGTTCGAAGCACCCCCGCTGTCCTCGCGGACGCACTTCGAGACCGACGTCCTGGTCATCGGCGGCGGGACCGCCGGGACCATGGCCGCGCTGACCGCCGCCGAGAACGGCGCGAACGTGCTGCTGCTGGAGAAGGCGCACGTCCGGCACTCGGGCGCGCTGGCGATGGGCATGGACGGCGTCAACAACGCGGTCATCCCGGGCAAGGCGACGCCGGAGGACTACGTCGCCGAGATCACCCGCGCCAACGACGGCGTGGTCAACCAGTCCACTGTGTACCAGACCGCGCGGCGTGGGTTCGCCATGGTGCAGCGGCTGGAGAAGTACGGCGTCAAGTTCGAGAAGGACGAGTACGGTGAATACGCCGTGCGCCGCGTGCACCGGTCCGGCAGCTACGTGCTGCCGATGCCGGAGGGCAAGGACATCAAGAAGGTGCTCTACCGCGTGCTGCGGGCCAAGCACATGCGCGAGCGCATCACGATCGAGAACCGCGTGATGCCGGTGCGGGTCCTGACGTCCGGCGGGCGTGCGGTGGGTGCCGCCGGGTTCAACACGCGGACCGGCGAGTTCGTCACGGTGTCCGCGTCCGCGGTGATCCTCGCGACCGGCCCGTGCGGACGGCTGGGCCTGCCGTCGAGCGGCTACCTCTACGGCACCTACGAGAACCCGACGAACGCCGGCGACGGCTACGCGATGGCCTACCACGCGGGCGCCGAGCTGTCCGGGATCGAGTGCTTCCAGATCAACCCGCTGATCAAGGACTACAACGGCCCGGCCTGCGCTTATGTCGCGAACCCGTTCGGCGGCTACCAGGTCAATGCGGCCGGCGATCGCTTCGTCGACTGCGACTACTGGTCCGGGCAGATGATGGCCGAGGTCGCGCGCGAGATCTCGTCGGCGCGCGGGCCGATCTACCTCAAGCTGACGCACCTGCCGGAGGAGACGCTCGGCGCGCTGGAGAACATCCTGCACACGACCGAACGGCCGACGCGCGGGACGTTCCACGCCACCCGCGGCCACGACTACCGCACGCACGACGTCGAGATGCACATCTCGGAGATCGGGCTGTGCGGCGGGCATTCGGCGTCCGGCGTCTGGGTGGACGAGAACGGCGCGACGACGGTCCCCGGCCTGTACGCGGCGGGCGACCTCGCCTGCGTGCCGCACAACTACATGATCGGCGCGTTCGTCTACGGCGACCTCGCGGGCGCGCACGCTTCGGGTTCCCTGCTTCCTCTGGCTTCGCTGCCCGAGGACCAGATCGCTGCGGCACACTCGTTGATCTACCGGCCACTGTCCACTCCGGACGGTCCGCCGCAGCAGCAGGTGGAGTACAAGCTGCGGCGGTTCGTCAACGACTACGTTGCCCCGCCCAAGACGACGGCGAAGCTGGAGATCGCGCTGGAGACGTTCGCGCGGATGACCGGCGAGATCGCGGCGATGGGCGCGCGGACGCCGCACGAGCTGATGCGCTGCGCCGAAGTGACGTTCATCCGCGACTGCGCCGAGATGGCCGCGCGGGCCTCGCTGGTGCGGACGGAAAGCCGGTGGGGGCTCTACCACGACCGGACCGACCACCCGGGCCGCGACGACGTCTCGTGGCTCGCGCACCTGAACCTGCGCAAGACGGCGGCCGGCGAGATGGAGTTCGTGAAGCGGCCGGTCGCGCCGTACGTCGTGCCGGTGCCGGAGTTCACGGTGCCGGACTTCGACGTCGAGCTCCTCGGCACCCACACGGCCTTCAGCGGGCACACGCCGCCAGACGCGACCACCGTCTCCCCGGCGCGGACGCATTCGTCGCCGCGGGTCCTCGAAGTCGTCGCGCTGGCGGAAGAACAGCCTTCGCTCGCGCTGCTGTCGTCTTACCTCTCCGATCCGGACGCCGAGGTCCGCACGACGGCGATCGCGGTGCTCACCGAGTCGGCGCCGGACGGCTTCGGGCCGGCGCTGGTCACGGCGTTGCACGACATCGACGCGCGCGTGCGGGCCGCGGCGGCGGCCGGGCTGCGGGAGCTGGTGGAGGTGCTGGCACCGACGTCGTCCCTGGGCGACGGGCTGCGGTCGGCACTGGCGGTGTCCGACGCGGACGTGCGGTCGGTGGCCCTGGACGTCCTGCGGGCGCTGCGGCTCGGCGATGTGCCGCTGTTCGCCGCCTCGCTGGCCGACCCGGCGGTCGCGGTCCGGCTGGAGGCGATCCGCGGCCTGGTGTCGCTGGACGCGGCCTCGACGCTGGCGGAGGCGGCGTCGGACGCCTCCCGGGAGGTCCGGGTCGCGGTGGCGGCCGGGCTGGGGACGATCGGCGACCCACGGGCCACCGGGACGGTGTCCGCGCTGGCCGTCGACCCGGACCTGCTGGTGCGCGCGGCCGCGCTGACCGCGGCCGCCGACCTCGGCTGCGGCGGCGACCTGGCGGACCTCGCGGTGGCCGCGGCCGCCGACCCGGCGTGGCAGGTGCGCCGCGGGGCGGCGACGGCGCTGGGTGCGCTGGCCGAGCCGTCCGAGCAGCTGCTCGAAGCGCTGGAGGACGAGCACCCTAACGTCCGCCGGGCGGCGGTGCAGGCACTGGGCAAGTGGGCTGATCGGCCATCGGTGGCGGCACGGCTGAGGACGCGGCGCGGGGACTCGGACGCCGACGTCCGCGCGTACACGCGGATGGCCCTCGGCGGTTAGGCTCCGGGCATGGGTTCGGGAGCGCACCGCCGGTCGACCGTGGCGGTGAAGGACGCGCTGCGGGAGCTGCGCAACCAGCTCGCACTGCTGAACCACCAGGTCAGCGCCCAGCTGGCGCTCAAGGACGTCGACCTGGAGTGCCTGGAGCTGATCGCCCGGCACGGCCCGCTCAGCCCGAGCGCGCTCGCTCGCCGAGCGGGTCTGCACCCGGCGACGCTGACCGGCATCCTCGACCGGCTGCAGAAGGGCGGCTGGATCGTCCGCGAGCGCGACCCCGAGGCGGCCGACCGGCGCTCGGTCGCCGTCCGCGCGGTCCGCGGCCGCAACGGTGAGCTGTTCCGGCTGTACGCGGGGATGAACACCGCGATGGACGAGCTCTGCGCCGGCTACAGCGAGGACGAGCTGGCGCTGATCACCGGGTTCCTGCGCCGCGCGACGGCGGCGGGCCAGGACGCGACCGGGGCGCTGACCGGGGGCTGAGCAGCGGGTTCTGTGCTGTACTCGGGGGCATGTGGCAGTCAGGCGACGCTTACGAGGCCTACATCGGACGGTGGAGCCGCCGGGTCGCGGCGACGTTCGTCCGGCAGCTCGGCGCCCCGGCGAGCCGGCGCTGGCTCGACGTCGGCTGCGGCACGGGCGCGCTGACCTCGGAGGTGGTGAGGGCGGCCGACCCCGCGGAAGTCGTCGGCGCCGACCCGTCCGAGGGCTTCCTGAAGACGGCTCGCGCGGGCGTGACCGACCCGCGGGCGTCGTTCGAGGTCGCCGACGCGCGCTCGCTGCCGTTCCCGGACGACCGGTTCGACGTGGTGGTGTCGGGCCTGGTGCTGAACTTCGTCCCCGAGCCGGCCCGCGCGGCGGCGGAGATCGCCCGGGTGACCGCGCCGGGCGGACTGGCCGCGGTGTATTTGTGGGACCTCGCCGAAGGCATGCAGCTGATCCGCCGCTTCTGGGACGCGGCCGCCGAGCTCGACCCCTCGACGGTCGCCGAGCTGGACGAGGGCCGCAAGTACACGTTGTGCCGCCCGGAGCCGCTGGGCCGGTTGTGGACGGACGCGGGCTTCACGGCGGTGTCCGTCGGCGAGATCACGATCCCGACGGTGTTCGCGGACTTCGACGACTACTGGCAGCCGTTCCTCGGCGCGCAGGGCCCGGCGCCGTCGTACCTGGCCACCCTCCCGGAGGCCCACCGCGACCGCCTCCGCGAGCTGCTGCGCGACCGCCTGCCGGCCGATCCGGACGGCTCGATCCCGCTGACGGCCCGGGCGTGGGTCGTCAGCGGGACCGCGTGACCGCCGGTTCCGGCGTCAGAGACCGGCCTGCGCCAGCCAGTCCTTGGCGACGTCCGCCGCCTTCTCGCCGTCGGAGTCCACGCGCTTGTTCAGGTCGCGCATGATGTCCGTGGTCAGCTTCGCGCTCACCGCGTTCACGGCGGTGGCGAAGTCGGCACCGCGCTCGTCGAGGACCTTCTTGTTCACCGCGGGCACGACGTTCTCGGTCGGCACGATGTTGAGGTCGTCCTTGAGCACGGTGTAGGCCGGGTCGCCGGTCAGCGGGCTGACCGAGTCGACCGGGATGACCGTGACGGCCCCGGACTTGAGCTGCTGGACGCGCGGGCCGGCTTCCTGGATGGTCTGGAAGCTGATGTTGGTCAGCTTGTAGACGTCGGTGAAGCCCTTGAAGCACGGAAGGCGCTTCTCGCACTCCGGCGGCCCGGCCATGACGACCTTGTCGAGCTTCTTCAGGTCGCTGATCGACGCGATGCCCTTGTCCTTGGCCAGGTCGGACTTGACGATGTAGGTGTTCTTGTCCTCGGCCGGCGCGAAGTTCAGCAGCCCGACGCCGCTGGGCTCGAACAGCTTGGCCAGCTGCTCGTGCTCCTCCTGCGCGGTCTTGCCGGCCTCCTGGCCGAAGCCGGTGGTGATCGCCGCACCCTGGTACTCCGGGATGAACTGCAGCTCACCGGACTTCAGCGACGGGTAGATCAGCTCCCGCGACCCGAGGTTCAGCTTCCGCGTCACCGGGTAGCCCTTGGCCTCCAGCGCCTGAGCGTAGATCTCGGCGAGGATCTGGCTGTCGGTGAAGTTGAAGGACGCGACGACGATCGGCGCGCCCCCCTTGCTCTGCGCGGCGGGCTTGTCACCGCTGTCGCTGCCGCCACAGGCGGCCAAACCGAGCGTGGCCGCGACGGCCACCGCCACCACGGACGCGTTCCGGAACCAGCGCACGAATCCCCACTCCCTCGTCACTCGAACAGACGAAAGGACCCTAGTCCTGACCTCCGCCAAGAATCCACATCGTGGGAGAAAGCACCCGATATTCCCACTCCGCGGAATATTTGGGCCCGATCGGGGTAGGGTCGGCCGGTGCACGTGACCACGGTGACGCCGCTGGCCGCCGACAGCGAGCCCCCGATCTTCCAGTGGAAGTGGGTCGACCGCAACGCCGACGACATCGTCCAGCGCCTCGTCGAGCACGTTTCCCTGACCGGCGCCGCGCTCGGCATCGGCCTGGTGGTGTCGATCGGGCTCGCCGTCGTTTCGCTGCGTTTCCGCTGGTCGTACCCGGTGATCCTCGGTACGGCGGGCGCGTTGTACGTGATCCCGAGCCTGGGCGCGTTCGCGGTCCTGGTGCCGTTCTTCGGGCTGACGTTCGTGTCCGCGATGATCCCGCTCGCGACGTACACGCTGCTCATCCTGGTCCGCAACATCGTGACCGGCGTCGACCAGGTACCCAACGAGGTCCGCGAGGCGGCGGTCGGCATGGGGTACACGCGCGGCAGGCTGCTCTGGCAGATCGAGCTGCCGCTCGCGCTCCCGGTGGTGATCGCCGGCCTCCGGGTGGCGGCGGTGACGACGATCGGCCTGGTGACGGTCACTTCGATGCTCGGCCTCGGCGGCCTCGGGTACTTCATCCGAGCGGGCATCCAGACGGCCACCCCCAACCCGACGGAGATCATCGTCGGCGTGGTCCTGTCGGTCGCCCTGGCGGTGGTGGTCGACCTGGTCCTCTGGCTCAGCGAGCGCGTGCTGGCGCCCTGGTCGCGGAAGGTGCGGACGCGATGAGCTTCTTCGACCAGCTGAACGCGTGGCTCGCGGACCCCAACCGCTGGAGCTGGACCGACAAGGCGGGCGTCCCGTACCGCACGCTGGAGCACCTGAGGTTTTCGTTGCTGGCGTTGGCGATCGCGGCGGCGTTGACCATCCCGGCGGCGCTCTGGCTCGCGCACTACCGCCGCGGCGCGTTCCTCGCGAGCAGCGCGGTCAACATCGGCCGGGCGATCCCGAGTTTCGGGTTGATCATCCTGTTCTGGTTCCTGGCGAGCCGCTGGGAGCTGGACACGGCGTTCTGGCCGTTGCTGCTCGCGTTGGTCGCGTTGGCGATGCCGCCGTTGTTCACGAACACGTACGCGGGCGTGGTGACCCTGGAGCAGGAGACGATCGACGCGGCCCGCGGAACGGGCTACCGAGAGTGGCAGATCATGGCCCGCCTCGAGCTCCCGCTGGCCTCCCCGGTGATCCTGGCGGGCGCGCGCGTGGCCTTCCTCCAGCTGATCGCCACGGTGGCCATCGGAGCAATCGTCAACGACGGCGGAGGCCTGGGCCGCTACATAGTCGACGGCTTCGCCCTGGGCGCCCAGGGCTACGGAGCAATTTTCGCGGGCGGCCTGGCCGCGGTCATCCTGGCGCTGCTGTGCGACGGGGCGTTCGCACTGATCACCCGCTTGGCAACCCCGCGCGGCTTGGCCCTGCAGAACGCCCGCCGCGACTAGCCGACGGTCGCCGTCGCGCACCGCCGCCCGGCGGACCTGCCCGGGATCGCCGCCGGTCCGGCCGGTGACGATCCCGGGCGAGTTTCCTTCATCCCCAGTACGTGAGGCTGCGGTTCCCATCACGGCCTGTCCCGGACGCAGCCCACGGACGATTGTGTTACCCCAGCGGATTTCCGGTCGGTGTCAGGGCTTCTCGAAGTGCTGGTAGTCGATCGGGGTGTCCCAGGAGCCGCCCCAGGTCCAGCCGCGGGAGGTGAAGGCCCGCTCGGTGACGTCGCCCGCGTGGATCATGCCGGGCGCGTGCTGCGTCCGGTCGACGTACGGCGCCCCGTGGGTGGGTAGACCGCGCCGCTGCCGGAGATGTACGGGTTCTGGACGGTGTTGATGTCGATGGCGCGCCCGTAGGAGTGGTTCGACCAGGCGGTACCGCCGGTGATCGCCCGGCAGTTGAACGCCGAGGTGTTGTTGGCCGCCATGGAAGCGTCGTCGTCGGAGTTGTACTTCTCGACGGTCTCCATCCGCTCGATGGGGAACCGTCCGAAGTAGAGGTCACCGAAGACGCGGGCGACCTCGAGCGCCCGATCGGCGTTGACGACCAGTTCGCCCCGGTGCACGGCACCGTCGAAGCCGAGGAAGCTCAAGTTGACCAGCCGCAACTGGTCGGGCCCCACCGGGCACCCCTCGTGCCAGCTGTTCCCCAGCCGCTCGGCGGTGACGGGCTTGATGACGGCGACATAAGGCGCAAGACCACTTCCGGCCGGCGCGGCGAGTTCCACGGTCTGGGTGCCGATGCCGGAGCCGGTGGCCGCCGACGCCGGCGCGACCACGGCGACGGCCGCGGAGAGCGTGAACGTGACGATGGCAAGAACTCTGGTTCTCAAATTCATGATCACTCGACGCGTTGCCCCGTTGATCGGCTGCACCCGAGTCGGATACGCCACAGCGGCTCAACCTTTTTCGCGCCCCAGGCGACCGCGCGAGCAGTCGGTCAGAACGCGCCGGCACGGCGTCATGCGGCAATACGGCGAGACGGCGAGCCCACCCGCCCAACAATAGCTCCCCCGAGCAAAGCCCGGACTCAGGTGAGCGTCGCCAGGTCGTTGAAGAAAGCCGCCCGGCAAGCAGCAATCAGACGCTCGACTTCCGGCCCCAGAGGACGATCCTCGTCCACCGGCGGCACCACCGACCGCACCCACCCGTACGCCGCACGAACCCCCGGCGCACCCTCACCACCGGCCAAGTACCGCGCCTGCGACGCCGTGATCAGCTCACCAGCCGTGATCGCGAAAAGATGTGAAGCCGCCGCACGCAGTTGCTCCCCGGCCGCCGTCGCAAACGCTTGCACGTCCTCCTGCCCGGCCGACGTGTCGATCGACCCCAACGTCGCCGGCGCCGCGAGCCGCCGAAGCGCGTGCAGCTCCCCGGCCGCTCGCTTGTGCAGCGGCACCAATCCCGCCCGCGGCCCCGGATCGGCCGTGAGCTGTGACGGCAACCCGCTGAACCGCTCGTCCAGCAACCGGTGCGTCCGCTGCACCGAAACCTCGCCGAGGTGCACCAGCGCGGCCGTCACCGCGTCCATCCGCAGCCCCAGGTCCACCGCGTGGTACGCCGTCCCCGGCACGAACGCGCCGTCGACGAACGAAGGCGAATCCCCCGGCATCGTCTCCCAGCGTCGGCGAGTCTCGTGCAACTCGCCGTTGACGCGGGAAGCGTGCGCCAGCGCCCGCGGCGCGACCCGCACCGACAGCGGCGCCTGCACCACGCCGGGCCGCACCGGGCCGCTGCCCACCAACCCCGAAAGCTCGTGGAGCACCGCACTCAGGTGGTCGTCGCCGCCCGCCATGACCGGGGAAAACACGTCCCGGGGCGCGCCGAGGACGTCGATCGCCATCGCCGCGGTGAGCGTCTGCAGGTCGATGAGCTGCTGGGTTTCCGTCCAGCCGCGCGCGGAGTGCACCACCGCCAGCGGAGAACCTTGAAGCAGCGAAGCGCCTTCCTTCGGCCCGAGAACATAGGGCGTCGCACCACGCGCAGCGAGCGCCGAAGCGGCCGGCACTTCGACGCCGTCCTCCAGGACCGTGCCGATGCCGAGGAACGTCTGGAACGCGTGGCACAGCGCGATGATCTCGCCCGAACTGCCGAGCCCGGAACGCGGGACCGCCGGCGTGAAGCCGTCGTTCAAGCGGTCCACCAGGAACTGCACCAGCTCGGCGCTCACCCCCGACCACGGCCGCAGGAAGTCGCGCAGCCGGACGACCAGCAGCGCGCGGACGTCTTCGGGCGGCAGCCACGGCGGACCACCCACAGCACGGCCGATCAGCAGGTTGCGCTGGTGCTCGGCCTGCTGGTCCGCGTCGAGCGCGACACCCGCGAGCCGGCCCATCCCCGTGGTGACCCCGTAGACCGGCCCGGACCGGTCCGCGAGGGCTGTCAAGACCTCATTCCGGCGCCGCCGCAGGGCTTCTACCAGCGGTTTGTCCAAAACCAGCCGTTCACTGTCGGCGAACTCGCTGTCGGAGACGATCATCGGTAGGGCAGCATGGTGCCGACGCCGGAAGCCTCGGCACGGGTGAGGATCAGGTTCGCCACCGCGACGTCCGTTGTGGACAGTCCGCGGTGCCAGAACAGGATCCGTTCGGCGTCGTGCTCGCGGCCCGGCTTCTTCCCGGCCACGATGTCGCCGATCTCGGCGTGGACGTTGTCCTCGGTGAGGAGGCCGGCGTTGAGCTGCGGGCGCAGGGCGCCGAACCGCGGGTTGCCGGACCGCGATTCGCGCCAGTCGTCGACGACGACCTTGTCGACGTCGTCGAGCAGCGTGAGCTCGAGCGCGCTGATCGTGCCGTAGGGCACCAGGAAGGTGCCCGGCCGGAGGAACTCGCGGCGCACCAGCGCCCCGGGCTCGACCAGCCGGGAGGCCTCGACCTGGATGTCCGCGCCGTCCAGGGTCTCCTCGGCCGTGGCGCAGACGCGGACGTCCTTGCCGAGCCGCTCGGACAGCCGGCGGCCGAAGTCCTCGCGTGACTCCGGGCGCTTGCTGGTCACGCGGATCTCGGCGAAGTCGAACAAGGAGTCCAGCAGCACGACGTTCCACCAGGCGGTACCGCGGGCGCCGATGTGCCCGAGCACCCGTGCCTCCGGGCGGGCCAGGTACTTCGCGCCGACGGCGGTCATCGCGCCGGTGCGGGCCTCGGTGATCATCGTGCCGTCGACGATGGCCCGCGGCATGCCGGTGTCCGGGTCGAGCAACAGGATCAACGCCATTTCCGAAGGGAGGCCCCGTTCGAAATTCCCCACGAAGTCACCGACGACCTTCACGCCGCTGACCTGCTTCGCGGACAGGTGACCGCGAAGGATGTTGAAGTGGCCCTTGCCGCCGTTGTCCGGCACGAGGTGCGTACGCGGCTCGAAGACCACCTGGCCGCGGCCGTGGTCGGCGAGCACGTCCTCGACCGCGCCGACGATCTCGGCGTCCGTGATCCCGAGCGCGTCGATGTCGGCACCGGTCAGGTACCGGAGCCAGACGGACGTCACCGGGCGAGGTCCTCGATGACCTCCGCGCCGGGCAGGGCGGCCAGCGCGGCGCCGGAGATCAGCAGCTTGCTGCCGCGGATCCCGCTGCCGATGACGAGCTCGGGCGCCTCGGCGACGCGGCGGTCGAGCAGGATGGGCCATTCGGCGGGCAGGCCGACCGGCGTGATGCCGCCGTACTCCATCCCGGTCAGCGAGACGGCTTCGTCCATCGGCGCGAACGACGCCTTGCGGACGTCGAGGCGGCGCTTGATCACGCCGTTGACGTCGGCGCGGGTCGTCGCGAGCACGAGCGCGGCCGCGAAGCGGACTTCGCCCGCCCGCTTGCCGGCGACGACGACGCAGTTCGCGGACGCCTCGAGCGGCGAGCCGTAGGCCTCGCAGAAGGCGGCGGTGTCGGCGAGCGACGGGTCGATCTCCGCGACGCCGACGGCGTCCGGGTCGGCGAGCGCGGCGAGTGCTTTGGCCACGGGCTCGGCGAGCAGTTCAGTACGCGTGGAGGCGGGAACGACGGTGAGGCTCCCGGCGATGGTCCAGGTCACCACCCCAGGGTAGCTACCAGCTCGAGCCGCCGCGCTGGACCTCGATCAGCTTCGGGCGCACGTCCACGATGTAGACCAGCGCCGCGGCCATCGCGGGCACGTAGAAGATCATTCCCGGGCCCATCACGGGGAACAGCACCATGGCGAGCGTCGCGCCACCGGTGATCAGCATCCAGATGGGCTTGGTCTTGCGGTCGGCCGCGGAATAGGCGTCGGCGCGCTGGAGCAGCGCGTGCACGAAGGCGAAGAGCCCGACCAGCGCGCTGCCCCAGTGGATGACATTGAGGATCCAGATGGCGACTAGCACAGCGACAGCTTACGGCAAACCACCCGAACGACCCCGGCCCCGCCACCGCGGGTGCGGTGGCGGGGCCGGGAGTTCACGGCGATGTCACTTGTCGGTCTTCGGCGCGGCCGGCTTCTTCGCGGCGGCGCTGGTGGTGCTCGACGTGGTGCTCCGGCGGGCCGGGGCGGCCGTCTTCGGGGCCGTCTTGTTCGCGACGCGGCGGCTCGCCGAGCGGGTCTCGTGGGCGACGTCGTCACCCAGCTCCTCGATGGCGTCGGCGGCCTCGCCGGCGACCTCGGTCACCTTGCGGGCGGTCTTCTCACCGACCGAGCGGGTGCGCTTGGTGAAGGTGCCCAGCACGCCGTCGACGCGCTCGCGCACCTCGGCGGTGACGCCCTCGACCTGGCCCTGCGCGGTGGTCAGGGCCTCTTCGAGCTGCTCGATGGCCTTCTTGACCTGCGGCTGCGCGGCGATCTTGTCCCACGCCTGCTCGCCCGACTCGGCCAGCTTGTTGTACAGCTTGAGCGCGGCCTCGGTGTACTCGTCGATGACCTTGCGCAGCTCGGCCGGGTCCAGCTTCTCGCGGAGGCTCTCGACGTCGGTCGGCAGCTCCTGCAGGTTCTTGCGGGCGGCTTCGCTGCCCTTGGTCACGTTCTCCTTGGCCTTCGCCACGGCGTCGGTGACGGCGTGGGTGGCCAGGTTGCCGGCGCCGAGCGCGGCGAGCAGCGGGGTGCGGACCTGGTCGAGGGCGTTGGTGACGGCCTTCTTGACGTCTTCGGTCTTGGGGGTGGTCATGCTGACTCCTCGGTTTTCGCGGCTGAAGCGGCTGATGTGGTGTCCGGGGCGGGAGTGGCGGCCGGCCGTGCCGCGGCGTTCTCCCGGCGGAAGGACTCGTAGACGTCGAGCAGGACCTGCTTCTGGCGTTCGGTCAGCTCGGCGTCGGCGCGGATCGCGTCGCCCACCGGCCCGCCCGTCGGCAGGTCGAGGATCCCGGCCTGCACGTACAGCGCTTCCGCCGAAATGCGCAGGCCCTTGGCGATCTGCTGGAGGATCTCCGCGCTGGGCTTGCGCACCCCGCGCTCGATCTGGCTCAGGTACGGGTTGGACACGCCGGCGAGCTTCGACAGCTGGCGCAACGAGATCTTCGCGGTGTTGCGCTGCTGGCGGATGTACTCGCCGATGTCGGAAGCGATGTCCGCGACCTTCTCCATGGGACTGCCGGATCCTGACGTCCCACCGGTCTCTGTCATCCGGTCACCTCCTCGCGACACCTTCGACGGTACGCCGGAGTGCTAGCTATTGCAAGCACCCTGCTTGCAACCTTCGGGTGTGACGCTCACCGCTACCGTGGTCCCATGACGCGCTCGGCCCGGCTGCGGCGACGCCTCGTCGAGCACCTCCTCGACGAGGACGTCCTGCACGCGCCGGAGTGGATCGCCGCCTTCCGCTCGGTGCCCCGCCACGTCTTCCTGCCGCGGTTCTTCGCCCCGGCGGGCGGGCTGTGGGCGGCGGTCGACCGCGGCGACCCGGGCTGGCTGGAGACCGTCTACTCCCGCGACGTGCTGGTGACGCAGCTCGACGACGACCCGGACCGCTGGGAGGTCGCCCGGCGCGACGGCCCGGTGGCGGGCACGCCGACGAGCTCGTCGAGCATGCCCGCGATCATGGCGATCATGCTCGAGGAGCTGCGGGTGCGCGACGGGCAGTGCGTCCTCGAGATCGGCACCGGCACCGGCTACAACGCCGCGCTGCTGAGCCACCGCTGCGGGGCCGGTCGGGTGTCCACAGTGGACATCGACCCGGTGCTCGTCGAGACGGCGCGCGAGCGGCTGGCCGCGGCGGGGTACCACCCGGCGTGCGCGGCGGGCGACGGCGCGCTCGGCTTCCCGGCCGGCACGATCTTCGACCGGGTGCTGTGCACCGCCGCGGTGACGTCGATCCCGCCGGCCTGGCTGGCGCAGACGGCGCCGGGCGGGCTGATCGTGACGACGCTGAACCGCCCCATCGGCGCCGGGCTGGTCCGGCTGGTCGCCGGCGAGGACGGCACCGCGCAGGGCCGCGTCCTCGCGCGCGACGGCCGGTTCATGCCGCTGCGCGCGCACCGGCTCCCCGAGACGGGCCCGCTGCCGATGCCCTCGCGCGGCGACTGGGAGCAGACGCGGCTGCCGCTGTCGACCGTGCTCCAGCCGCGTCAGCAGTTCGAATTCTTCGCGGGACTGGCGCTGCCCGGTGTCCGCCCGGTGCGCGAGGGCGGCGAGGAAGCATCGGGACTCGCGCTGGTCCACCCGGACGGCTCGTGGGTCCGCCACCGCAAGCGCGGCGGCGCGAACGAGGTCGCCCAGGGCGGCCCGCGGGCGCTGTGGGAGCTCGCCGAGGCGGCCTTCGTCGAGTGGTGCGAGCTGGGCAAGCCGGACCGCGACCGGTTCGGCGTCACGGTGACCGGCGACCGCCAGGAGTTCTGGCTCGACTCCCCCGACGGCCGCACCTGGCCGTTGGGCTAAGGCAGCCGCGCGCGGATCCACTTCTCCACGTGGTCGGCCGTCGCCTCACGGGAGACGTCCGTGGTGTCGAAGACGTCGACGCCGAGTCCGGGCGCCGACTTGCGCAGCCAGTCGTTGAACTCCAGCATCTCGTCGATCCGCTCCTCGTCCCACTCCCGCCACGCCGGGCGCGCCCGCAGCCGGGCGCGCAACGACGACGGCGTCCCCACCAGGGCCAGGTAGTGGATGTCGCTGAAGAACGCGCGCTCCGGCAGCGGCTCGAACTCCGGTGGCGCGACCGTCCCGCACAGCACGACCGGGCGGCCGTTCTGGTGCAGCATCGCCGCCATCCGCAGCCAGACCGACCGGAAGTCCAGTACGTCGTCGCGCAGCGCGCCGATCCAGAGGATGTCCTGGTCCAGCACCACGACGTCGCCGGCCAGCCGGTCGGCCAGCAGCGGCCCCATCGTCGACTTCCCGGCGCCGCTCGGCCCGGTCAGCGCGAACAGCGGCAGCTTCTCGAACGGCCACTCGTGCCCGCACTTGGCGCACGAGACGATCGAGTCCGTGACGACCGGGCGGTCTGCCCGCTCGCCGCACGCCGGGCAGATCCGCAGGTCGAGCCCCATCTCAGTCGAAGAGGTTCTCGAGGAAGCTGCGCTTGCGGTGCCCGTGCCCGTACGGCCGCGGCGAATCCGAGTAGCCCCCGCGGTGCGGCCGCGGCGAGTCCGGGTAACCACCGCGGTACGCCTTGGGCGAGTCCGGGTAGCCGCCGCGGTAGGGCCGCGGCGAGTCGGGACGGCCGTAGTGCGCCGTCGGCGCCGGACCGGACTGGTAGGGCGGCGGCTGCTGGCCGTAGAACGAGCTCTCCGCACCGACGATCGCCTCGAGCTCACCGCGGTCCAGGAAGATCCCGCGGCAGCCGTCGCACTGGTCGATGTGGATGCCGTTCTTGTCGACGGTCCGCATCTGGTTCTGACACTTCGGACAAATCACACCGCAGAGCCTACGCAAAAACGCGTCAGCAGGCGCAGAGGCAGAACGGGTGGCCGACCGGATCGGCGTAGACGCGGAACGTCTTCGGGTTGTCGTCGAGCAGCTTGGCGCCCAGCCCGAGCACGCGCTCGTGCGCCGCTTCCAGATCCGTGACGTTCAGGTCCAGGTGCATCTGCTGCGGGTTCTCCGCGGACGGCCAGGCCGGCGGCCGGTAGTCGGGGACCCGCTGGAACGCGATGCCCGCGCCGCCCGCGGGGTTGGGCAGCGTCACCCAGTGCCCGTCTTCGGCCACTTCGGGCGCGTCCCACTCCAGCACCGAGCGGTAGAA
The DNA here is from genome assembly GCF_053586895.1 of Amycolatopsis sp. NPDC003731. Lineage (NCBI taxonomy): Bacteria > Bacillati > Actinomycetota > Actinomycetes > Pseudonocardiales > Pseudonocardiaceae > Amycolatopsis > Amycolatopsis sp. NPDC003731. Next base: position 24,632 of record NZ_JBSFNC010000113.1, read on the forward strand.
CTCGGCCAGCGCCGCCGGGTCCGGGCAGTCGAGGGCCACCACGCCCAGCGTCGGTACCGCACTCATCATCGCTCCCTTCGATCGTGAGTAACCAGTGAAGTGATTATGTGGGTTAGCACACCCGAAGGCAACCGCCGTACAATCGGCAGGTGCACACCGACGCGTCTCTCGTGGTGGAGTTCCTCAACACGGTCAACGTCGAAGAGGGCACCGACCTGCTCGAAGATCCCGAGCGGTGGCGCGAGTGGGCGGCCGGGCACGGGCTGGCGGCCAACCCGACCGCCGAGGCCCGCGCGGCTCGCGACGCCCTGCGCGCGGCGATCGGCGACCCACGGCTGCCGGGCGGCAGCGTCGACGTCGGCACCCGGATCTCGCTGACCGCGGAGGGGCCGGCCCTGGTCGCGGACGACGTCGTCGGCGCGGTGTTCGTCGCCTGCGCCCGGCTGGTCGTCCGCGGTGACTGGATCCGGCTGAAGATCTGCCCGGCCGATACGTGCCTGTGGGCGTTCTACGACGAGTCGCGCAACCGCTCGCGCACGTGGTGCTCGATGCGCGTCTGCGGCAACCGCGAGAAGGCGCGCGGCTGGCGCGCCCGCGCCGCGGCGGGCTGAGCGGGCCCTCATCCGAGCGGCGGACACTCGAACGGTTGTGGACAACTTGGGGACGAAGCACCACATATCCACGCCCCCGAGGCCCCGGCCCCCACACGTTGTGGACAGCCGTTAGGCCATCACCGTGAAAAGTTGTGGATAACCCGGGGGATAACTCAGCTTCCTGTGGACAACTGGTTTGAAGGTCCCCCGGGTGTGGTATAGAACTCGGCCGTCAGAACAGCAGCTCCGCGACCGCGTAGATGACGAGGCCGGCGAGCGCGCCCACCACCGTGCCGTTGATCCGGATGAACTGCAGGTCGCGGCCCACCTGGAGCTCGATCTTGCGGGACGTCTCCTCGGCGTCCCATCGCTCGACCGTGTCGGTGATGATCGTGGTGATCTCCCGTGAGTAGTTCTTCACCAGGTACGCCGCGGCGCCCTCGACCCAGCCGTCGGCCTTCGACCGCAGCTGGTCGTCGGAGACCAGGCGGGTCCCCAGCGACACCAGCCCGAGCCGGACGCGGCGGCGCAGCTCGCTCGACGGGTCCTCGGCCGCGGTCAGGAGCATCTCCTTCGCCGTGCTCCACGCCGAGCCGATCAGGCGCTGGACCTCCTCGTGGTGCACGATCTGGCCCTTCACCTGCTCGGCGCGGGCCATCACGTCCGGGTCGGTCTGCAGGTCCTGGGCGAACTCGCCGAGGAACTTGTCCAGCGCCAGCCGCATCGGGTGGTTGACGTCGGTCTTGACCGCCCAGGCGAAGGACAGGACCTCGCCGTAGACCTTGTCCGCGAGCATCTCGTCGACGAACTTCGGCGACCAGCTCGGCGCCCGGTCCGACACCACGCGCAGCATCGTCGTGTGGTTGTCGCGGACCCACTCGTACGCGCGGTCGCACATCAGGTCCACGAGCTTGTGGTGCGCGCCGTCGGCGAACACGCCCTGCAGGATCTTGCCCAGCGGCGGGCCCCACGGCTTGTCGATGATCCGCCGCGCGACCGCCTGCTCCATGATCGCCTGGACGTCCTCGTCCCGGAGGACGCGCACGGCCGCCCGGACCACCGTGGCCAGCTCGGACGTCACGCGCTCGGCGTTCTCCTCCTGCGCCAGCCACGCGCCGAGGCGCCGCGCGATCTCGACGCGCTTGAGCTTGTCGCGCACGACCTCCTCGGACAGGAAGTTCGAGCCGACGAAGTCGCCGAGGCTGTTGCCCAGCGCGTCCTTCTTGTTCGGGATGATCGCCGTGTGCGGGATCTTCAGCCCGAGCGGGTGCCGGAACAGCGCGGTGACGGCGAACCAGTCGGCGAGCGCGCCGACCATGCCCGCCTCGGCCGCGGCGCGCACGTACCCGACCCAGCCCGGCCAGCCGCTCGCCTGCGCCCAGCTGGTCAGCAGGAACACGAGCGTGGCACCGAGCAGGAACGACAGCGCGACCAGCTTCATCTTGCGCAGCGCGCGCCGCTTTTCCTCTTCACCGGCCGCGCCGCCCGGTGGGTCGGCGGGCGTCACCTTCGCGGGGGTCAGTTGCTCCACATCGCCATTGTCCGTGAGGATGGCTGATCGTGCGCGAACCTGCTCTCGTCCCCCGGCTGCGGCCGTTCACTTCGACCATCTTCGCCGAGATGACGGCGCTGGCCGTCCGGCACGACGCCGTCAACCTCGGCCAGGGCTTCCCGGACACCGACGGACCGGCCGGCATGCTCGAAGCGGCGAAGAACGCGCTGTTCGGCGGGGCCAACCAGTACCCGCCGGGGCCCGGGCGGCCCGAGCTGCGGGCCGCGATCGCGCGGCACCGGCAGCGCTACGGCACCGACTACGACCCGGACACGGAGATCCTGGTCACCGCGGGCGCCACCGAGGCCATCGCGGCGGCGCTGCTCGCCCTGACCGAGCCCGGCGACGAGGTGATCGTCATCGAGCCGTACTACGACTCCTACGCCGCCGCGGTCGCGATGGCGGGGGCCGAACGCCGGGTCGTCGGCCTGGTCGAAGGCCCCGACGGCCGGTTCGGCCTCGACCTCGACGGCCTGCGCGCCGCCGTCACGCCGCGGACCAGGGCGATCCTGGTGAACTCGCCGCACAACCCGACCGGCACCGTGTTCACCCGCGCCGAGCTGGAGGCGCTCGCCGCGCTCTGCGTCGAGCACGACCTGATCGCGATCTGCGACGAGGTCTACGAGCATCTCGTCTTCGACGACTCCGAGCACGTCCCGCTGGTCACGCTGCCCGGCATGCGGCCGCGGACGGTGAGCATCTCCAGCGCCGGCAAGACGTTCAACTGCACCGGCTGGAAGATCGGCTGGGTCTGCTCGACGCCGGAGCTCGTCGCGGCGGTGAAGGCGGCAAAGCAGTTCATGACCTTCGTGTCCGGCGGGCCGCTCCAGCCGGCCGTCGCGCACGCGCTCGACCACGAGCTGCCCTGGGTCGAGGGCCTGCGCGAGTCGCTGCAGGAGAAGCGGGACCGGCTTTCGGCCGGGCTCGCGGACGCCGGGTTCGCCGTCCGTCCGACGGCGGGCACCTACTTCGTCTGCGTCGACGTGCGGCCGCTGGGCTTCACCGACGCCGCCGACCTGGCCTGGGAACTGCCGGCCCGGGTCGGGGTCGCCGCGGTGCCGGTGAAGGTGTTCACCGATCACCCGGACGAGTGGAAACACCTGCTGCGTTTCGCGTTCTGCAAGCGCAACGAGGTCATCGACGAAGGCATCACCCGATTGCGCAAACTGGTCTGATCACCGCGGTCCGGCTGAGTAGACGGCGTTCCGGCGCGAGCACACCCCGGCCGGGCCGCGGAGCCCGGACGGACCAACCGCCGGGTCCACCACTTGCCGCTCACGGTCGTCACTCTCCGCGTTGGTGGCGCCTGTGTCCACGATGGACGCAGTGACGGTCTCGACGCGCGGCTCCGCCTGGCGCGCCCCCGCCGCACCGGGCGCCCCGCGCGGCGTCCCGGCGAGGAGTTCGCGATCACGGACCGCAGCCGGATCCGGGGGCGGTCCGGGTCGCGCACTTTTCGGGGCAGGGCAAGTGAAGCCGCGCGCGGAACCCGTTCGGCCCAGTGGCCGTCCCACATCCCGGTCAAATTCCGGTCACTTGGCCGGAACCGCCGGTTGCGCACCGAGCGGAACCGACTCGACACAAAGCGCGTTCGGGATCGTGGAAACATCAGGTCAACGCCGAGATGTGCAAATTGCAGAACTCGTCCGAATGGCCGTAAGCGAGCACCCGAACGGCACTGAGAGTGATCAACTTGTCGGCGGCAGATGCGGTGCCCGACCGGGCCGCCCGGCCTTGCGGGCTGGATCGAACGCGGGAGAGATGAAAGACTCCCGAGCGGCGCTGGAAAGAGTGCAGCCCCGGGGGAACTGCGACCTGACCGGAGAAAGACCCCAGCAAGAACAGGCTCGAGCGGAAATCGCGGAAGCCTCAGGCGCGGACGGTGGTGGTGGCGGTGAGCAGCACGGCGGACGCGCGCCGCGACGCTCCCGTTCGGCCTGCGCTCACCGCGGGTGATCCGGTTGCCTCGTACGCGCGCGTACGCGCGCCGCGCCCGTGGACGGCGTCGCTGCAGCGGCCCGCCGCCAAGATCCTGGTCGCCGGCGGCCTGACCCTGGCCGGCTGGCTGCTCGGCGCCGCGCTGTCCGGCAGCACCGCTTCGGCGGCCGAGCGCCCGGCGTGCCCCGAGGCGCCCCTGGTTTCCACTGTGGACCATGCCGCGAAGCCGCTCTGGCACGCCAGTCACCGCAAGAGCCACCACGAGACCGGCGCCGGCACCTGCTCGGCGCAGCCGAAGGCCGACACCGCCGAGCCGCCCGCGGCGGACGAGACGCAGCCGGCCGAAGCGCCCACCGCGACCGAGGCCACAAAGGACGACCCGGAAAGCCCTTCCGCCGGGGCAGCCACCACGGCGGAGCCGTCGGACACCTCGCCCGCCGAGGAGCCCGCGGCCACCAGGAAGGCGGCGTCCTCGGAAAGCTCCGAAGCACCGAAGGCCACCTCTTCCAGCGGGAACCTGCTCGGCCTCGTCGGCGGCACCCTGAAGGCGGTCACCGGAACGACCACAAAGGACACCGCCGCGCCGGCCGAGGCCACCTCGTCCGGCGGTGGCCTGGTCGGCGGGCTCGTCGGCGGCGTGCTGAACGTGGTCGGCGGGACGCTCACCACCGTCACGGACACCCTCGGCACGGTCACCGACACGCTGTCCCACACCGTGCTCGCGCCGCTCACCCAGCCGCCCGCGGGCCACCCGGACGCGCCGGTGCTGCTGCCCTTGGACGACCTCCTGAACCCCGTGCTCGGCGGCAGCTCGAACGCCGGCGGCGTGACCGCGGTCGTCCCCGGCGTGACGGCCGTCGTCACCCAGGCACCGGCCGCGGTCGTCGAGACCGTCCCCGCCGCGGCCTCCGCGACGGCCGGCCAGCAGCAGACCTCCCGGGCTTCGGCCGTGCACCTGGTCGTCGTCCGGCACGCCGGCTCGCTGCCGGCGGTCCACGAGCAGCCGCGCGACTCCGGTACCCACGTCACCGGCGGCGGCGACTCCACGCCCGGCCTGCCCGGCGGCACCACCGCCCCGAGCGCGCCGGCTCCCACCGCGGCCCCGGGCCACGACGGCTCCGGCGGCGCCCGCCACGCGTTCGCCGTCCACACCGACGACGTCACCACCACGCAGCTCAAGCTGATCGGCACCAGCCGCGACCACGAGGTCGACGGCGCGGGCCGGGAAGCCGCCCTGCCCACCACCTCCCCCGACTGACCCCCGACCGGGCAGCCGGGGACAAGTGCGCCCAAATCAAGATCGTCAAGGTGCGCCCGTACGCCGTTGAGGCGTGACGTTTCCCCTGCTCCAGCCAGCAATCCGTGGCTCTTTCACGTCTCGTGACGCCGCACGCGCGTCCGACGTACCCCAGGGGCGAAACATGCGAAACCACAGACTTTCCGACCGGCCGACCGCGCCCGGCCGGGTCGGATCCCGGTCCCGGGGGGGGGCGGGCGCCCGCCCCCCCGGGCCCCCGGTCTAGTACAAACCGCAGTCATCAACAACACCAACATAAAAAAATGCTGTTAG
>NZ_JBSFNC010000114.1:0-29178 GCF_053586895.1 Amycolatopsis sp. NPDC003731
GCGGCCCCCGCTCGATTTCGAGCGGGGGCCGCGCTTCTGTCAGAAGAAGACCGACCGTGGTTGGTTGGTGCACACTCGATCAACCAGCCACGGCTCTTCTTTCTCGTCAGCCCGCGGAGTTGCCGTTGCAGGCGACGTACGACGGGTTGTGGTCGACCGTCAGCAGCTCGACCGGGCCGTTCCACTGCCAGGGCAGCAGGCAGGCGTTGTTGAGGATGCTGATCCCACCGTGACCGCCGCCGGTGGAGTTGTTGTTGCACGCTGCGTACGAGGGCGCGTGGCCCGCGTGCAGCACCTCGAAGGGACCGTTCCACTGCCACGGAGCCGCGCAGAGGTTGTCGCCGATGCTGATGCCACCGCCACCCGGGTGGTGACCCTCACCGGCGGAAGCCGGCGCGGCCACAGCAAGCATGGCGCCACCGATGATCGCGGCTGCGAAGAGCGTCTTTTTCATCATGGTAAAATCATCGGGCGATCTGCCGCAGTCCTTTATCGACATCACCCGATGGTTTGGACAACGTCACCCGTCCCGGCACTCAAACACCTTACGCCGGGCGGTGTCCACCAGGCTGTGCCACGGTTGAGGGTTCCACCGCCGTGGGTTCGTCACCATCGAAGCTGGTTCCGCGCCGCACGGCCGGTGGAGTGCCCTCTTTGGACAGTCTCAGCCGAACATCCCCGGCTGGTACTCGCCCGCCGGGTTGCGGGCGATCACGTTCAGGCGGTTCCACGCGTTGATCGTCGCCACCAGGGAGATCAGCGCGCCGATCTGCTCGTCGTCGAAGTGCTTGCGCACCGCGGCCCACGTCTCGTCGCTGACGCCGGTGTGCGTGTCCGCCAGGCGGGTGCCCTCCTCCGCCAGCGCCAGGGCCGCGCGCTCCGCTTCGGTGAACACCACCGCTTCGCGCCACGCCGCCACCATCGCGAGACGGACCGCCGTCTCGCCGGCCGCCGCCGCGTCCTTCGTGTGCATGTCGAGGCACATCCCGCAGCCGTTGATCTGGCTCGCGCGGATCTTCACCAGCTCCTGGGTCGCGTGCGGCAGCGAGGACTCCTCGACCGGGCGGGACGCCGCGATCAGGCGCTTGACGAACTTGCCGGTGATCTCGTTCTCGAACAGGTTGATCCGGGCTTCCATGGCCGTTCCCCTTCCATCGTCGGCTTCACCCCCTTGACGACCCGGGCGACGCGGTTGTGACAACACCGCGGGTGACCCCGGTCACGCCGGATCGAGATCCACACCTTTGCGTTCCCGGCGCGCGCGGGCGGTCACGCCGGCGGCACGCCCTCGACCTGCGGACGACACCGGTCCTGACCCGCGGGCGACGCTTCAAACGATCACGTTCAGGGGTCACCCACGGGAACACCACGACGGTTGCCGGGCTCGCCGGCGCGGCCGACGGTGGGCTGCACCAGAACCGACGCGTGGAAGGAGCACGACCGCGATGGCCAGCACCCTGCAGCCCGAGGAACTCATCGACAGCGCCGTGGTCGACCCGGACGGCAACAAGCTCGGGAAGGTCGGCAACGTCTATCTCGCCGACGCGACGCACCAGCCCGAGTGGATCACCGTCAAGACCGGCCTGTTCGGCACCAAGGAAAGCTTCGTGCCGCTCTCCGGCGCGCACACGGACAAGGACGGCGTCCACGTCCGGGTCGACAAGGACAGCGTGTCCGACGCCCCCCGCATCGACGCCGACGGGCACCTCTCGCCCGAGGAGAGCACGCAGCTCTACCAGCACTACGGCCTGCCGGTGCCACGCATGTCGCCGGACGGGCGGATGGACCGGACGGACCGGTCGGGCCGGACGGGCCGCGGCCAGGACGCGATGGTCCGGAAGCGCGACGACCGGGCCATGACGCGCTCCGAAGAACGCCTGGACATCGGCACCGAGCAGGTCGAGACCGGGCACGTGCGGCTGCGCAAGTACGTCGTCACCGAGGAACAGCAGGTCACCGTGCCGGTGCGGCACGAAGAGGTGCGCATCGAACGCGAGCCCGTCACCCGCGGTGACGGCACCGCGGAGATCGGCGAGGCCGAGCAGGACGTCGTCCTGCACGCGGAGAAACCGGTGGTGCGCAAGGAAACCGTGCCGGTCGAGCGGGCGCGCCTGCGGAAGGAGACGGTCAGCGACGAGCAGACCGTGTCCGGCAAGGTCCGCAAGGAGCAGTTCGAGATCACCGACGACGACCGCAAGCACCGGCGGTCCTGAGGGCTCCCGGGCGGGTGGCCGGGCCCCGATACCGGCCACCCGCCTGGGTCACCACCGCGATCAGGACGTCAGCATCGGCGCCGCGAGGAACTGCTCCGGGATCGCGAACGCGTCCACCAGCGTGCGCGCGTGCGGGCGCAGCTCCGCGCACAGCCGGTTCACCGCCGACGTGACCGCCTTCGCGCGCGACGCGGTCAAGCGGCCGTGGCCCAGGAACCACGCCAGGTCCTCTTCGATCGCCGACAACGCGTACAGGTCGCAGACGCGCTCCAGCAGCGCACGTGCTTCGGGGTCCTCGCAGCGCTCGATGCCGGCCACGAACGCCTCCAGCACCAGGCGCTCGACGTGGACGCGGCCGGCGCGCAGTACGTGGTCCTGCGCCGCGTTGAACACACCGAACGGGTCGGCCGCCGCCTTGCGCAGGCGCTTCGCCACCCCTTCGACGACATGCTCCTCGCGGTCTTCGAACAGCCTCAGCTGCCACTCGCGGCGGAAGAACACGTCCGAGTCGGACCCCTCGGTGAGCGACTCGAGCGCCTTGCGCACCGAGGTGCGCTCCAGGATCGTGTTGACCACCTGGTCGGTGAAGAACCGGGCCGTCGCCAGCGGCGAGAGGTCCTCGAAATCCTGCTTGTAGCTGGTCAGCAGGCCCTTCGCGACCAGCTGCAGCAGCACCGTGTTGTCGCCCTCGAACGTCGTGAAGACGTCGGTGTCGGCCTTCAGGCCGGGGAGGATGTTCTCCGCCAGGTAGCCCGCGCCGCCGCAGGCCTCGCGCGCGGCCTGGATGGTCGCCGTCGCGTGCCACGTGTTGAGGGCCTTCAGCCCGGCCGCCCGCGACTCCAGCTCGCGCTGCTCCTCCTCCGGCGCCGACGTGTCGATGTCGTGCAGCTTCGAGACCAGCTCCTCCTGGGCGAAGTTCAGCGCGTACGTCTTCGCCAGCGCCGGCAGCAGTTTCCGCTGGTGCCCGAGGTAGTCGAGGATGACGACCTCGTCGCCGTCCGGCTTCATGAACTGGTGCCGGTGCTCGCCGTAGCGGATGGCCAGGGCCAGCGCGCGCTTGGTCGCGCTGCCCGCGCTGCCGCCGACGCTCACCCGGCCGCGGATCAGCGTGCCCAGCATCGTGAAGAACCGGCGGCTGTCGCTTTCGATCGGGCTCGAGTACGTCCCGTCTTCGGCGACGTCGCCGAAGCGGTTCAGCAGGGCCTCGCGCGGGACGCGGACGTGGTCGAAGCCCAGCCGTCCGTTGTCGACGCCGTTGAGCCCCGCCTTCGGCCCGCAGTCCTCGATGGACACCCCGGGCACCGGCTTGCCGTCCTCGTCGCGGATCGGGACGAGGAACGCGTGCACGCCGCGCGACTCGCCGCCGGTGATCAGCTGGGCGAAGACCACCGCCAGCCGGCCGTCGCGGGCCGCGTTGCCGATGTATTCCTTGCGGGCCATGGCATCCGGCGTGTCGATGACGAACCCGCCGTCGGTGTAGGTCGCCGTCGTTCGCAGGTGCTGGACGTCGGAACCGTGGCCGTGCTCGGTCATCGCGAAGCAGCCCAGGACGTCGAGGTCGATGATCCCGCGCAGGTACCGCTCGTGGTGGCGCTCGGTGCCGAGCAGCTGGACGGCGCCGCCGAACAGGCCCCACTGGACGCCGGCCTTCACCATCAGCGACAGGTCGCCGTAGCCGAGCAGCTCGAACGACGTCACCGAGCCGCCGACGTCGCCACCGCCGCCGTAGGCCGGGTCGAAGCCCAGGCCGGGCCGGTCGGTCGCGGCGAGCGCACGCAGCTGGTCGAGCACCTGGGCACGGTGCGCCTCGATGCCGAGGTCGACCGGGTCCCGGAACTCGGCGCCGGCCATCTGCGCCCGCACCCCGCGGCGCAGCTCGGCCCAGCGACCGTCGAGGACGGCGGTCAGTGCGTCCGGGTCCACCTTCGAGGGCACTTCGGGGACGTCCACGGCTACCTCCGGAAAGGACGAACGGCAGGCTTCCTACTCGTTGGTAGTAAGCCTGCCGCAGCGCCGCCGATCCCGCAGGTTCAGATCGGCTTGCCGTTCACCGTCACCTGCGTGAAACGGGCGTTGTCCACGTACTTCAGCGTGTTCGAGGTATCGGCGACGCCCTCAAACGTGGAGTTCGCCACGGAGAACCCGTGCACGTGGGCGTTCGAAAGCCCGCTGACGTCGAAGGTCTTGCCCGCGATCTTCGTGCTCGAGCAGTTGCTGATCGTGAACGGCCCGAACGACGGGACGGTGCTGCCGGTCTGGCTGTTGTAGGTGGACGTCACGAACACGAAGTTCCGCGCGAAGGTGCCGGAAACGCTGTCGAGGTTGATGTTCTCGGAGAATCCGCCACGCAGGGTGTTGGACTTCACGTAGAGCGCGAACTTCGTGTCACCTTTCACGGTGAGCCGGTAGGCGTAGACGTTGCGGATCCCGCCGGTCTGCTCGCTGCCGCACGTGATCGCGCCCCAGTTGCCGTTCATCACGCAGTTCACCACGACGAGGTTCTGGCACGGCACGTTCACCCGGCGCCCGTCGGCGTCGCGGCCGGACTTGATGGCGATGTTGTCGTCGTGCGCGCCGAGGGTGCAGTTGGCGATGACGACGTGGTCGCACGACTCCGGGTCGCAGCCGTCGGTGTTGCTGTGCGCGGTGCTGGAGTCGGTGCTGACGCCGTCGACCGTGACGTTGCGGCACAGCGTCGGGTGCAGCTGCCAGAACATCGAGTTCTTCAGGGTGATGCCCTGGATCAGCACGTTTTCGCAGGCGTACGGCTCGACGAACGCCGAGCGCATGGTGTGCCCCGAACCGGGCACCACCCGCTTCTCCGGCGGGGTTCCCTTGGCCACCAGGGATTCCAGGTACGCGCGGTCACTGCCCTTGTTCCACGACGACGTCGCCGCCGCGTCGAGCGTGCCGCTGCCGGTGAGGCCGATGTTCTTTTCCCCGTAGGCGTAGACCATCGGGGAGCGGTTGACGCATTCGATGCCTTCGTAGCGCGTCAGGACGTTCGGGAACTTCGCGGCGTCGCCGCTGAACTTGAGGACCGCGCCCTTTTCCAGGTGCAGGTCGACGTTGCTCTTCAGGCGGACGGCGCCGGTGAGGAAGCTGCCGCCGGACGGCACGATCACATGCCCGCCGCCGGCCGCGGCGCAGGCGTCGATCGCCTTCGCGATGGCCGCGGTGTTGTCGGTTTTGCCGTCGTTCTTCGCGCCGTAACCGGTGATCGGGAAACTGCGGTCGGGGAACACGGGAATCGTCGTGTTCGCGACGATGTCGTTCGCCGCGGGCCACGGGAGCGGGGGAACGTCGATGCGGGGCGCCGCCGAAGCGACGGCCGGGAGCAGCGGCACCGCCGCCACCGCGAGCCCGCCCTTGATCAGCTGCCGCCGGGTGAACCTGCCGTCCATGGACACGTCCTTCACGAGGAACTGGTGCGACGGCGGAACCGCGGCACGGACCGCGGGCACGACGAACTCTAGGCGCGGAAGCCGGTTCAGGTCCAGGCTTGCGCGATCGCCCGGGGTGGCCGATCCGTCCCGGGCACGAGGCAACCGGAACCGCACCTGGGGCGTGATCCGTACGACGAGCGAGCAGAGGCGGCGGGACCGCGGGGTGTCACCGAGGGGGCGACACCGCGCGGCTCCGCCTCGCCCCGGCCGCGGGTGCCACCGAAGGGGCAATCCCGCAGCCCGCCCAGCCGAGGTCCAGCCCCGCTCAGCCCAGGTCCGGGCCCTTCGAGCGCAGGTCGTCCACCTTCGTCATCGCCTCGCGCAACTCACCGAGCCAGCTGTCCGCGTGCTGGCCCACCAGGCGCACCGCCCACGCCAGCGCGTCCGACCGCGACCGGGCCACGCCCGCGTCCACCAGGGTGTCCAGCACCAGGCGCTCCGGCTGGCGCAGCCTCGTCATCACCGGGGCCGAGTGCGTCGTGAACAGTGCCGTCGTTCCCCCCAGCCGCGCGCCCCAGGACACCTTGCGCTGGTAGCGGTGCTCCGCCTGGCGGGCGATTTCGATGCGCTCGTCGCGCGTCTCCTCGCGGTACCGGCTGATCCGGCCCTCCTCGGCCGCCGCGCGGGCTGCGTCGTCCGCGTGCTCCTCCGTCAGGGCCGGGAGCTCGCCGACCACGATGATCTCTTCGCGGTCGACCGTGACCTCCGGTGCGCCCGTGAACCAGCCGTCGGGCAGGCGGCCTCCGAACCAGGCCGCCGCGTCGTCCGCCGGCGGGACCTCCGCCTGCTGCCAGCCTCGACCGCCACGCCATCCGCGTCCCATGTCGCACCTCCGGATTACATGATTACATCGCTACCGAAGTTACGCCGAAACCCAGACCACAGACACCGCGTTCACCCAGGGCGATCAGAGCTGGGCGGTCAGCTCCTCGACCGAAGTCACCGGGCGGTCGCAGACGTACCCCCGGCAGACGTACGCCGCCGGGGCGCCGGCCACCAGCGGACGGTCGGCCAGGAGCGGCACGCCCGGCGCGTCCGGCTCGCCCGCCAGCACGATGCCGCCGCCGTGCACACCCCGGGCCGCGGCCAGCCGCAACGCCGGGTCCGCCCCGACCACCGCGACCTGCACCGGACCCGCCTGCAGCGCCTCCGCCACCGACAGCCAGTGCCCGGCGAACCGCGGCACCCGCCCGGCCAGCACCCCGGCCCGCCGCAGCGCCTGCTCGGCCGCCTCCCGGTACCGCGCCGCGCTGTCGTACCCCGCGAGCGCGGACGCCGTCAGCAGCGCCCCGGCCAGCGCCGACGCCCCCGACGGGCTCGCGTTGTCGCCCGGGTCGGCCGGGCGCTGGACCAGCGTCTCGGCGTCGTCGGCCGTGTCGAAGTACGCACCCGGGACGTCCGGGGACGCGAAGTGCGCCAGCGCCAGGTCGAGCAGCCGGGTCGCTTCGGTCAGCCACTTCGCCGACCCCGTCGCCTGGTGCAGCGCCAGGAACCCGTCGGCGACGCAGGCGTAGTCCTCCAGCACCCCGGCGGATTCGCCGACGACGCCGTCGCGCGAAGACCGCCGCAGCCGTCCGTCGACGACGTGCACCCGGAGCAGCAACTCGGCCGCGGACGTGGCCCAGTCGATCCATTGTGGACGGTCTAGGGCCACCCCCGCCTCGGCCAGCGCGATGATCGCCAGGCCGTTCCAGGAGGCGATCACCTTGTCGTCCCGCCCTGGCTGCGGCCGCTTCGCGCGCGCCTCCAGCAGCTTGAGGCGCAGCGGCTCGGGCAAGTCGCCGAACAGGCGCAATGTCGAGGCGCCCTCCTCGAAGGTGCCTTCGGGCGTGACGCCGAACAGCTCGGCGGCGGAGTCGTCACCGACCACCTCACGCAGCTGCTCGGGCGTCCAGACGTACGTCAGGCCTTCGACGCCTTCGGTGTCCGCGTCCAGCGAAGACGCGAAGCCGCCTTCGGGCGTCCGCAGGCTTTCGAAGAGGAATTCCGCCGTTCCGGTGGCGACCCGCAACGCTGTCGCCGAGCCCGTGCGCCGCCAGAGGTGCGCGTAGAACCGCAGGAGCAACGCGTTGTCGTACAACATCTTCTCGAAGTGCGGCACGATCCACTCGGCGTCGACGGAGTAGCGCGCGAAGCCGCCGGCCAGCTGGTCGTACAGGCCGCCGCGGGCCATCGCCTCGGCCGTCGAGTCCACAAGAGACAGTGCGACCGCGGAACCCGTGCGCTCGTGGTGCCGCAGCAGGAACTCCAGCACCATCGACGGCGGGAACTTCGGTGCGCGGCCGAACCCGCCGTTGACGCTGTCCGCCTCCTGCTGGAGCGTCGCGACCGCGCCGGCGAGCACCGCTTCGTCCACGACGGACTCCTTGAGCGGCCCGGTCTGCTCGGCGAGGTGGGCGACGATCTGCTTCGCGCCGTCGAGGAGCTCGTCCGGCCGCTCCTGCCACGCCTCGGTGACGGCGGCGAGCAGCTGCCGGAACGACGGCATCCCCGGCCGCGGCGACGGCGGGTAGTAGGTGCCGCAGTGGAACGGCTCGCCGTCCGGGGTCAGGAAGCAGGTCATCGGCCAGCCGCCCTGGCCGGTCATCGCCTGGGTGGCGGCCATGTACACCGCGTCGATGTCGGGCCGCTCCTCGCGGTCGACCTTGATGTTGACGAAGTTGCCGTTCATCAGGGCCGCGGTGCCGGCGTCCTCGAACGACTCGTGCGCCATGACGTGGCACCAGTGGCAGGCGGCGTACCCGACCGAAAGCAGGATGGGCACGTTCCGCCGCTTCGCCTCGGCGAGCGCTTCGGGCCCCCACGGCCACCAGTCGACCGGGTTCTCCGCGTGCTGGAGCAGGTACGGGCTGGTCGCGTGCGCGAGGCGGTTCATGTGTCCAGGGTGGCACCCGGGAAAACCGGGCGCGCGGTCACCGGCCGCTCCGCCACACTGTGCCCGTGTTGCTGACCATCACGACGACCCGGAACCCGGCCACCGACCTGGGCTTTCTCCTGCACAAGCACCCGGAGAAAGCGCAATCGGTCGCGCTGTCCGCCGGTACCGCGCACGTCTTCTACCCGGAGGCGGCGCCGGACCGCTGCACCGCCGCGCTGTTCGTCGAAATCGACCCCGTCGGGCTCGTCCGCGGCGGCGGGACGACGCTGACCCAGTACGTCAACGACCGGCCGTACGCCGGGGGCTCGTACCTCGCGGTCGCGCTGCGGGCCGCGTTCACCACGGCGCTCGCGGGCCGGTGCGCGGCCCGGCCGGAGCTGGTCGACGAGCCCTTCGACCTGGAGGTCCACCTGCCGTCGCTGTCCGCTCGCGGTGGTCCTGAAGTCGTGCACAAGCTGTTCGAGCCGCTCGGCTGGCGCGTTTCGGCGACGCCGATCCCGCTCGACGCGCAATTCCCGCAGTGGGGCGACAGCCGCTACGTCGACTTGCGGCTCACCGGCACCCAGCGCGTCGCCGACGCGCTGCGCCACCTGTACGTGCTGCTGCCGGCGCTCGACGGCGACAAGCACTACTGGGTGGGCCAGGACGAGGCCGACAAGCTGCTGCGTGCCGGCGAAGGCTGGCTCGCCGGGCACCCCGAGCGGACGCTGATCACGAACCGCTACCTCGAGCGGCGCCGCCCGGTCGTCGCGTACGCGCTTTCGCGGCTGGCCGAGGCGGACGACGTCCCGGCGGAGGCCGAAGCGCTGGTCACGGAGGTCACCGAGGGCACCGACAAGGCGGAGAGCCTCGCGTCGCAGCGCCACGGCAGCGTGCTCGCCGCGCTGCGGGCCGCCGGCGCCCGGCGCGTCCTGGACCTCGGGTGCGGCTCCGGCGCGCTGCTGCGCGTCCTGGAGAAGGAGCGGTCGTTCACCGACATCGTCGGCGTCGACGTGTCCAGCAGCGCGCTGGACATCGCGCAGAAGCGGCTGAAGGAGAGCTCCCGCGTCACGCTGCGGCAGTCCGCGCTGACCTACGCCGACCCGGCGCTGGCCGGGTTCGACGCCGCCGTGCTCATGGAGGTCGTCGAGCACGTGGACGCCGACCGGCTGCCCGCGCTGGAACACGCGGTGTTCGGGGTCGCGGCGCCGCGCACGGTGCTCGTCACGACGCCCAACGCGGAGTACAACCGGCTGTTCGAGTTCCTGCCGATGGGGCATTTCCGGCACGCCGACCACCGGTTCGAATGGACGCGAGCCGAGTTCCGCGCCTGGGCGGACGGCGTCGCGACCCGGCGCGGCTACGACGTCCGATACGTACCGATCGGACCGGAGGACCAGGAATCGGGACCGCCGACCCAGATGGCGGTCTTCACCACCCAAAAGGAGGTGGCCGCGTGAAGCTGACCGTCCCCGACATGGCGCTCGTCGTGCTCGTCGGCGCTTCCGGCTCCGGCAAGTCGACGTTCGCGCGCACGCACTTCGCGCCGACGCAGGTGCTCTCCAGTGATTTCTTCCGCGGGCTCGTCGCCGACGACGAGAACGACCAGTCGGCCAGCGCCGACGCCTTCGACGCGCTGCACTACGTCGCGGCGAAGCGGCTGGCAGCCGGGCGGACGACCGTCATCGACGCGACGAACGTCCAGCGCGCTTCGCGGGCGAGCCTGGTGAAGCTCGCGAAGGAGCACGACGTGCTGCCGACGGCGATCGTGCTCGACCTGCCGGTGGCCGTCTGCGCCGCGCGCAACGCGTCGCGCACCGACCGCGACTTCGGCGACCACGTGATCCGGCGGCAGCGCGGCGAGCTGCAGCGGTCGCTGAAGTCGCTGGAGCGCGAGGGTTTCCGGCGCGTGCACGTGCTGCGCAGCGAAGCCGAGGTGGCCGAAGCCGAGATCGTCGTCGAGCCGCTGCGCAACGACAAGCGCGAGCTGACCGGGCCGTTCGACGTGATCGGCGACGTCCACGGCTGTGCGGCCGAGCTCGAGGAGCTGCTGGCCGAGCTGGGGTACGCCGACGGCGTGCACCCGGACGGCCGGACCGCGGTGTTCGTCGGCGACCTCGTCGACCGCGGCCCGGACACCCCCGGCGTGCTGCGGCGCGTGATGGCGATGACGGCGTCCGGGAACGCGCTGGTCGTGTGCGGGAACCACGAGCAGAAGCTGGTGCGCGCGCTGCACGGGCGGAAGGTCAACGTGGCGCACGGGCTCGCCGAGTCGCTGGAGCAGCTCGGCGCGGAGAGCGAGGAGTTCCGCCGCGGCGTCCACGAGTTCTGCGACGGGCTGATCGCGCACTACGTCCTCGACGGCGGGAAGCTCGTCGTCGCGCACGCCGGGCTGCCCGAGCGCTACCACGGGCGCGCGTCCGGGCGGGTGCGCAGCATGGCGCTCTACGGCGACACGACCGGCGAGACCGACGAGTACGGCCTGCCGGTGCGGCTGCCGTGGGCCCGCGACTACCGCGGCTCCGCGATGGTCCTCTACGGGCACACGCCGACGCTGGAGCCGGAGTGGGTCAACAACACCATGTGCCTCGACACCGGGGCCGTGTTCGGCGGGAAGCTGACCGCGCTGCGCTACCCGGAGCGCGAAGTCGTCTCGGTGAAGGCCCACCGGGTCTGGTACGAGCCTTCCCGGCCGCTGGACACGGCGCGGCCGCTCGCCGGGCGCGAGCCGGCGGTGCTGGAGCTGGGTGACGTCACCGGGAAGCGGATCGTGCAGACCGCGCACCACGGCCGGGTCGGTGTCTCGGCGGAGCAGTCGGCGGCGGCCCTGGAGGTGATGAGCCGGTTCGCGGTCGACCCGCGGTGGCTGGCCTACCTGCCGCCGACGATGGCGCCGTGTTCGACGTCGACGCGCGGCGGCTACCTCGAGCACCCGGAGGAGGCGTTCGCCGAGTACCGGGCGGCCGGGGTCGAGGCCGTGCTGTGCGAGGAGAAGCACATGGGCTCGCGGGCCATCGTGCTGGTCTGCCGGGACGACGAAGTGGCGTACCGCCGCTTCGGCATCCGCGGCGGCGGCGCGGTGTACACGCGGACCGGGCGCCCGTTCTTCTCGGCCGCGCAGAACGCCGAGCTGCTGGCCGACGTGCGCACGGCGGCGGCCGGGCTGTTCGAGGAGCTGGACTCGGGCTGGCTGCTGCTCGACGCCGAGCTGCTGCCGTGGAGCGCGAAGGCCGGTTCGCTGATCGCCGACCAGTACGCGTCGGTCGGTGCGGCCGCCCAGGCCGTGCTGCCGTCGGCGGTCTCGGCGCTGGCGACGGCGGCCGCGCGCGGCATCGACGTCGGCGACCTCCTGGCGCGGACGGTGTCGCGTTCCTCCACAGTGGACTCCTACCGGACGGCGTACCGGCGCTACTGCTGGCCCACGTCGGGCCTGGACGGGGTGCGGCTGGCGCCGTTCCAGCTGCTGGCGTCCGAGGGGAAGGCCTACCACGACCAGCCGCATTCGTGGCACCTCGCGCAGCTGGACCGGTTGGCGGGCTCGCGGTTCCAGCGCACCCGGACGCTCGAGGTGGACCTGCTGGACGACGCCTCGGTCGCCCGGGGCGTCTCGTGGTGGGAGGAGCTGACGGCGGCCGGCGGCGAGGGCATGGTCGTCAAGCCGGCGGCGAACCTGACCCGCGGCCCGCGCGGCCTGGTCCAGCCCGGGGTGAAGGTGCGCGGACGCGAGTACCTCCGGATCATCTACGGCCCGGACTACACGCTGCCGGACAACCTGGAGCGGCTGCGCAAGCGCGGGCTCGACCGCAAGCGCATGCTGGCGCTGCGCGAGTACGCGCTGGGGCTGGAGGCCCTGGAGCGAGTCGCGCGGGCGGAGCCGCTGTGGCGAGTGCACGAGTGCGTGTTCGCGGTCCTGGCGCTGGAGTCGGACCCGGTGGACCCGCGGCTGTGATGCGGCCCGATGTGGCGTTCGGTGCGCCCCACGCACCCGACGCCGCATCGGGCGCTCGGGTCCCGCTAGTCGGACTTGGCCGGCGAGGCGCCGTTCGGCTGCTTCTTCTCCGGCTCCACGGGGACCTCGGCCGCCGAATCGGTCTTCGCTTCGGGCTGCTCCGGTGCGGCCTCCGCCGGCGGGTCGTCAAAACTGGCCGGGACGCGCTTGAGGTGCTTGGTCATCGAGCGGACCAGGAAGGCCACCGCGATGAGGAACAGGATCAGCACCAGGAAGCCGACCGGGGAGGACTTGCCGAAGTCCTCCCCCTGCCCGCCGTTGTCGCCGTTGCCCGGCTGTTGCGCCAGCACCAGGGCCGACGCGGTCACCGGAAGCGCCACGCCGGCCGGCAGCGTCAGACTCATGTGTTCACCTTCTCCTCGGCGCCGGCGATGCCGGCGAACAGGTCGTCCTCCGGCAACGTGCTGTCGACCAGCGACTTCACCAGCTCGTACTCCTCGGTCGGCCAGACCTCGCGCTGCATCTCCCGGGGCACGGCGAACCAGCGGCTGGTCGGGTCGATCTGCGTGGCGTGCGCCTTCAGCGCCTCGTCCCGCACCTCGAAGTATTCACCGCACTCGACGCGGGTCGTCACCCGCTCCATCACATCGCCGCGGTTCGGGTCCCAGTTCGCCAGCCACTCGGTGTACGGCGACTCCAGCCCGGCCGCCTTCAGCGCCTCGTCGAACAGCACCATCCGGGCGCGCGAGAAGCCGTGCATGTAGTACAGCTTCAGCGGCTGCCACGGCTCGCCGGCGTCCGGGAAGCGGCTCGGGTCCGGGGCCGCGTCCCACGCCGCCATCGACACCTCGTGGGTGCGGATGTGGTCGGGGTGCGGGTAGCCGCCGTTCTCGTCGTAGGTGGTGATCACGTGCGGGCGGAACTCCCGGATCACGCGCACCAGCGCCTCGGTGGACTCCTCCAGCGGCACGACCGCGAACGACCCCTCGGGCACCGGCGGCAGCGGGTCGCCCTCCGGCAGGCCGGAGTCGACGAAGCCCAGCCAGCGCTGGTTCACGCCGAGGATCTTGGCCGCGCGGGCCATCTCCTCGCGGCGGATCTCGGCCATGTTGGCCAGCACCTCGGGCCGGTCCATGGCCGGGTTCAGGATGCTGCCGGCTTCGCCACCGGTGCAGGTGACGACCAGCACCTCGTGCCCCTCGGCGGCGTAGCGCGCCATCGTCGCGGCACCCTTGCTCGACTCGTCGTCCGGGTGCGCGTGCACCGCCATCATGCGCAGGCGCGGGTTGGCGGTTTTCCTCTGCTCGTCGGCGTCCACCATGCTCCGAACGACTCCCCTTCTGCCCTTATTCCGCGACCCACCTGCGGGCCGCCCACCCAGCGGGCGGATACTCGAGGAGTACCCGCGTCACCATTGTCCCCGCGGGTACGACAAGAACGAGCAGGAGGCCCGGGTTGGCAGGCGGACCGGCGGAAACGGCAGCGCCCGCGCTGCTCGCGGACCGGTACGGCACCACGCGCGCCACGCCGTCCCGGCGCTGGCGGCGCTGGCTCTTCCTGGCCATCGCCCTGCTGGTCAGCGGCCTGATCGCGTGGGTCGCCTACGTCAACCTCGGTGCGGCACCGATCGACGCCGAGCGCATCGCGTTCAGCGAAAAACCGGGCAACGCGATGGAAATCACCCTCAACGTCACCCGCGACGACGACAGCAAGCCGGGCGTGTGCGTGGTCCGCGTCCGCGACAAGACCGGCGCCGAGAGCGGCCGCAAGGAGCTCCTGATCCCGGCCGGCGTGAAGTACAACCGGATCAGCACGACGATCAAGAGCATCGGGGAACCGGTGACCGCCGACGTCTTCGGCTGCTCGTACGACATACCACGCTATCTGTCAACCCCATAGCGGCCAACGGGGTGAACCGCGCGCCCAACGCCCAGGGCGCGGGGAAATAACGGGCGTCGACCTCTCGCGCCGTGATACTCTGACCCTTCAGCACGGCCCGCGACGGGCCGTGTTTTTCCTTTATCTCAGCCACGCGGGCACCTACGCCCGCGTGGGCCGGCTTGAACACGCAAGCCTGGCAGGCCCGACGAGGAGATGGTGACCGTGAGCGACACCAAGGTGACCTGGCTCACCCAGGATGCCTACGACCGGCTCAAGCACGAGCTCGACGAAATGATCGAGAATCGGCCGGTCATCGCCGCGCGCATCAACGACAGCCGCGAAGAAGGTGACCTCAAGGAAAACGGCGGTTACCACGCGGCTCGCGAGGAGCAGGGCCAGGCCGAAGCGCGCATCCGGCACCTGCAGGAGCTGCTGCGCTCGGCCAAGGTCGGCGAGGCGCCCGCCAACGACGGCACCGCCGGCCCCGGCAAGGTGCTCACCGTGCGGTACGAGGGTGACGACGAGGACGAGAAGTTCCTGCTCGCCACCCGCGAAGAGGGCGCCGAGGGCGAACTCGACGTCTACTCCCCGGAGTCGCCGCTGGGCAAGGCGCTGCTCGGCGCCAAGGAGGGCGAGGCCCGGGAGTACGAGCTGCCCAACGGCAAGGTCCAGAAGGTGACCCTCGTCAAGGCGGTTCCGTACACCGACGCGAAGTAGGCACGGCTAGCGTGTCCTCCCAGGATCCACATTCTGGGAGGACAACGCCGTGAGCACCGAACCGATGTGCCAGGCCTGCGGCATGCAGTACGCCGCGGCCCGCACCGACTGCCCGATCTGCGAAGACGAACGCCAGTACGTGCCGCGGTCGGGCCAGCAGTGGACGAACCTTTCCGCGCTCCGCTCCAGCGGCACGTACACACCGCGGATCGAGGAGCAGGGCCCGGGCATCGTCGGCGTGGGCTCGAACCCGGGGTTCGCGATCGGCCAGCGCGCCCTGCTGGTGCGCGCCCGCTCGGGCAACTTCCTGTGGGACTGCGCGGCGTACCTGGACGACGCGCTGGTGGCGCAGGTCCGCGAGCTGGGCGGCATCACCGGCATCGCGATCAGCCACCCGCACTACTACACGACGATGGTGGAGTGGGCGCGCGCGTTCGACGTGCCGGTCTACCTGCACGAAGCCGACCAGCAGTGGATCGGCCGCCCCGACCCGGCGGTGAAGCTGTGGTCCGGCACCACCCTGGACCTCGCCGACGACCTGAGGCTGATCAACCTGGGCGTCCACTTCGCGGGCGGCACGGTGCTGCACTGGCCGGACGGCGAGGAGGGCCGGGGCGCGCTGTTGTCCGGCGACATCGTCCAGGTGATCCCCGACCGCACGCACGTGGGCTTCATGTACAGCTACCCGAACCTGATCCCGGAGCGGCCGGGCGTCGTCCGCCGCGCGGCGGAGCTGCTGGCGGGCTACCGGTTCGAGGCGATCTACGGCGCTTGGTGGGACGCGGTCGTGCGGTCCGACGGGTACGAGGTCGTGCAGCGGTCGGCCAAGCGGTACCTGGCCCAGGTGGCCGAGGAAGGCTGAGCGGCTCGGCCGCATGCCGCGAATGACTCATTCGGGACGTCCGGCGTCCCGAATGAGTCATTCGCGACCTTCCCGCGGCGGGTCGTGCGCGTGGTGCGTTCAGCCCCGCGCGGTCCGCTCCAGCAGCGGGCGGACCCGCGGCGGCACCGGCGTCGACAGCGCGATCGACGTCGACGTCCGCAGCACGTCCGGCACGCCCACGACCTCGTCGATCACCCGTTGCAGGTCGTCGTTGCCCCGGGCCACCATGCGGACGAACAGGTCACCCTGGCCGGTCGTCGCGTGGACCTCGCACACCTCGTCGATCGCCGCCAGGGCCTCCGCGACCTCGGCGCGGCGGCCCTGGGCGATCTCCAGGACCGCGAACGCCGTCAGGCCGTAGCCCATCGCCGCCAGGTCCAGCTCCGGCGGGAAGCCGCCGAGGATGCCGCGCTCGGTCAGGCGGTCCAGGCGGGCCTGGACCGTTCCGCGGGCCACCCCGAGGCGGCGGGCGCACTCCAGCACCCCGAGGCGCGGCGAGTCGGTGAGCAACAGCAGCAGCCGCGCATCCAGCGCATCCAGGTTCTCCGGCATACGCAGATTGTCCACGATGACGGCCGATCTCCCCTGAACACCAGTCAGATTGCCCAGTGAAAATCGAGACCATTGCGCATCTTGCCTCGAAGGGATGATCCTTCGAGGTATGACCCAGACTGCCGAACCCCAGGGTGCCCTCGACGACGTCAGCTACGACCAGCTGCGTCAGCTGGTCGGGCTCGTCGACCACGACGCCTCGACCGACCCGTTCCCGGTCAAGGCCATGGACGCGGTGGTGTTCATCGCCGGCAACGCCACCCAGACCGCCTGGTACTACCAGATCGCGTTCGGGATGCAGCTCGTCGCGTACTCCGGTCCCGAAACCGGCGTTTACGAGCGCAAGTCTTACGTGCTGAAGTCCGGCTCGGCCCGGTTCGTCATCACCGGCGGCGTGAAGCCGGACTCGCCGCTGCTCGACCACCACCGCAAGCACGGCGACGGCGTCATCGACCTGGCGCTGGAGACCACCGACGTCGACAAGTGCGTCGAGCACGCCCGCGCCCAGGGCGCGACGATCCTCGAAGAGCCGCACGACGTCTCGGACGAGCACGGCACGGTCCGCGTCGCCGCGATCGCGACCTACGGCGAGACCCGCCACTCCCTGGTCGACCGGTCGCGCTACCACGGCGTCTACCTGCCCGGCTACGAGCCGCGCGAAAGCCCGATCAAGCGGCCGGAAGGCGCGCCGAAGCGGCTGTTCCAGGCCGTCGACCACTGCGTCGGCAACGTCGAGCTCGGCAAGATGGACTACTGGGTCGACTGGTACCACCGCGTCATGGGCTTCGTGAACATGGCGGAGTTCGTCGGCGACGACATCGCGACCGAGTACTCGGCGCTGATGAGCAAGGTCGTCTCGAACGGCAACCACCGGGTCAAGTTCCCGCTGAACGAGCCGGCCGTCGCGAAGAAGAAGTCGCAGATCGACGAGTACCTCGAGTTCTACGACGGTGCCGGCTGCCAGCACATCGCGCTGGCCACCAACGACATCATCGCCACGGTGACGGCGATGCGCGCCGCCGGCGTCGAGTTCCTCGACACCCCGGACTCCTACTACGACGACCCGGAGCTGCGCGCCCGGATCGGCAACGTCCGCGTGCCGATCGAGACGCTCAAGGAGCACAGCATCCTGGTCGACCGCGACGAGGACGGCTACCTGCTGCAGATCTTCACCAAGCCGATCGGCGACCGCCCGACCGTGTTCTACGAGCTGATCGAGCGCCACGGCTCGCTCGGCTTCGGCAAGGGCAACTTCAAGGCGCTGTTCGAGGCGATCGAGCGTGAGCAGGAGCGCCGCGGCAACCTCTGACGTCTCATCTCGGCGAAGGCCACTGTAGGAGACCTCCGGGTCCCCCTATGGTGGCCTTTGACGTGAACCGGGAACCGACGGCGTCCCGGCTCCGTCTGTGTGGGTGGAGGGAAGGGGGCCGGGATGCCGGACAGCATCGACGCCAGCGACGCGATGATCGACAACTGGACCAAGCGGCTCGAGGAGAACGCCGCCCGGTACCAGGCGCTGGCCGAGCGCATGCAGGGCCAGACGGTCACCGAGCGGTCGAAGGACGGCACCGTCCAGGTGACGATCGATTCGCGCGGCCTGCTGAAGAACCTCGTCATCGCCGAGACCGCGGCCGGCAAGCGGATGGCCGAGGTGTCGGCGCAGGTGATGCAGCTGGTGCAGCGCGCGCAGGCGCGGATCCCGGAGCTGCTGCAGCAGGCCATGACCGAGACCACCGGCACCGGCGACCAGGCCGCGGCGGAGATCGTCCGCGAGGCGCAGAGCACGTTCCCGGCGCCGCCGCCCGAGGCCGAGCCGGCGTTCCCGGAGCCCGACCGCGTCCGCCGGTTCCTGCCGGAGGAGACCGACGAGCCACCGCGCACCCCGCCGCCCGCGCCACCGCAGCAGTCGCAGCAGTCGCAGCTGCCGCGCCGCCGCCGTCCGGCCGACGACGATGACGACGACTTCGGCGGGTCGATCCTTTCCTGAGGGGGAAACCGATGACGGACGTGGAACTCAGCACCGACCTGACGGCGCACGCGAAGCAGCTCGACGCCATCGGTGACGGGCTGCAGCAGGCCGTCGACGCGGCCAACCAGGTGAGCATGCCGACCGACGCGTACGGCATCCTCTGCCAGCCGTTCCGGATGATGCTGGACCCGGTGGAGCAGTACGGGATCGACGCGCTCAAGGACGCCGTGCAGGCGATGACGGCGGTGTCGGGCAAGGTCCGCGAGGCCGCGGCGGCCTACCGCCGGTACGAGACGGGCGTCGCCGACGACCTGAACAAGTCCGCGGGCGGTGCGTGATGCCGGAGGGGAACCCGCTCGTCGCGGACGCCAAGAAGGACCCGGACGGGCCGGGCGCGTTCACGGCGGGCAACGGCGACTACGGCTGGGCCGGCGGCATCGGCATCGCCGAGTCGTCGATGGACGCGTTCAACGGCATCAAGGACGGCGACTGGGTTTCCGGCGGCCTGGGCATGCTGTCGCTGGCGGGCGAGATCGCCGGCGCGGCGATCGACCCGTTCGGGTACCTGATGTCGTCGGTGGCGTCGTTTCTGATGGAGCACGTGCAGCCGCTGAAGGACATGCTGGATTCGGTGGCGGGCAACCCGCCGGTGATCCAGTCCTATGCGGACACCTGGGGCAACGTCTCGAAGGCGCTCGGCGAGCGGAAAACCGACTTCGACAACGCGGTCAAGAACGGCACGACGGGCTGGACGGGAGCGGGCGCGGACGCGTACCGCGCGTTCGCCGCCGAGCACTCGGACGCACTCTCGGGCGCGGCGACGGTGGCCGGGGCGATCAGCACGGTCACGATGATCATGGGCCAGGTCGTGTCGTTCGTGCGCGAGACCGTGCGGCAGCTGATCGCGGACCTGGTGGGCAAGCTCATCGCGTGGGTGATGGAGGAGGTCTTCTCCCTCGGCTTCGGGACACCGGTGGTGGTGGCTCAGGCGTCGGCGGCGATCGCCAAGTGGGGCAAGAAGATCGGTGAGCTGCTCAAGAAGCTGACGGACACGATCCGGAAAGTGTCGCCGCTGCTGTCGAAGCTGGTGGACCTGTTCGAGAAGATCGCGAAGGTCTTCGGGAAGGTGCTCGGCAAGGTCAGCGGGCTGGACGGGCTGAAGGTCAAGGAGGGCGGGTTCGTCCGGAAGATCCCGAAGGAGGGTGGCGGGGTCCACGGCCGGGCGCACGGGGGATCGCACGGCGAGGACGGTTCGGAGGGCGGTACCGGCGGCGATTCCTCCGGTGGCGACGGTTCTTCCTCGAGCGACGGAGCGGATTCACCGAGTTCCGATCCGATGAACACGGACCTGGGGTCCCGCCGGAGTTCGAGCCGCGACGGGTCGAGTTCCCCGGACGGCGACGGTTCGCCCTCCCACACCGGCGCCGGAGAGGGATCGCCATCGGCGGCCCGGTCGGACGACGGCTCGCCGGCGCAGGCAGGCGAGGGTTCCGCTCCGCAGGGTTCGCCGTCCCACGCGGGGGACGGTTCTGCTTCGAGCGCCGCGGATGGTTCTCCGTCGCGCGCGGGCGACTCGAGCGCTTCGCCGACTCGGTCGGGCGACTCGGGCCCATCGGCGGTGCGGGGTGGGGACGGAACTCCCTCGCACACCGGCGACGGCAGCCCGTCGCCGGCTCGCGGCAGCACCCCTTCGCACGCCGGGGACAGCAGCCCCTCGCCGACACGTGCCAGCGACAGCACCCCTTCCCACACCGGCGACAACGGCCCCTCACCCACACGCGGCAGCGACAGCACCCCCTCCCACGCCAGCGACGGCAACCCCTCACCCACACGCGGCAGCGACAGCACCCCCTCCCACGCCAGCGACGGCAACCCCTCACCCACACGCGGCAGCGACAGCACCCCCTCCCACACCGGCGACGGCAGCCCCTCGCCCACGCGCGGCAGCGACAGCACGCCTTCGCGCGGCAGCGACAGCAGTCCCTCGCACACCGGCGACAACACCCCCACGCGCTCCGGGGACAATGCTCCCTCCCGAGCCGGGGACAGCAGTCCCTCGCACGCCGGCTCGTCCTCCCGGGCCGGGGACAGCTCGCACTCCGGGGCCGACTCGCCCAGCAGCGCCGCGCCGCCTCGGGTTGACGGGTCCACCGCGGCCAGTGGGACCGCTCCCGCCCCTCCTCGGGCCGGGGAGCCCGGGGCCGCCGTTCCCGCGGCTCGGGGTGGGGATGGTGCCTCCGTCCCGTCTCAGGGTGGCGCTCCGATGATGGGCGGCGGTGGCATGCCGCCCGGAGGTGGGCCCGGTGGTGGCCTCGGCGGGGGTTCTCCGCGCACCGGAGGTGGGCCGGGCTGGACCGGGACCCCTGGCAGCCCGGGCGCGCACGTCGACGCGCCAGGCCGGCCGCGCGCCGGTGGGGAACTGCCTGGCGGTGGCCGTCCGCGGACTCCGGATGCTCCCGCTCCCGCCGCCCGGGGGTTCGGGCCCGGGACGCATGCCCCCGACACCCGCGCTCCCGGCGCCCGGCCGCACGAAAACGGCCCCGGCCCGCGCGACCGCACCCCGCACCAAAACGCGCCCCACCCGAACACCCCGCACGAACGCGCCCCACACGAGAACGGCACCCACCAGAACCCGCACGAGAACACGCCGCACGAGAACACGTCCCCGGACGGCGCCACCCCGCACCACGACGGCCCCCTCACCCCCGACGAAGTCAACGCGCGCCACGCCGAAAGCACCCCCTCGGGCAGCTCCTACCACGCCGGTGACCCGGACATGGGCGACCTTCCCCACCGCGTCCAGCCCGACCCCGATGGCCGCTACACCGTCGACGTGCACGTCACCCCCGATGGCCACGCGCGGATCGGCGATCGCCTCTACACCCCCGAGGAATTCGCCGACATCCTGCGGCGCAACGGGGACTACGACGGGCGCCCGATCCGGCTGATCGGGTGTGATGCCAGCTCCAACGACTTCGCGCACCGGCTCTCCCGGGAGCTCGACACCGAGGTCATGGCCCCGACCAAGCCCGCCTGGACGGACTCGCACGGCCGCGTCTTCTCCTCCGACTACGAAATCGGCCCCGATGGGCGGATGCGGCCCCGGATCCCGCCGGACGGCGAGTGGAACACCCACCACCCCGACGGCTCGACGCACCGCGCGGGCGACGACGGCTTCGCGCCCGACAGCCACCACGGCGACCAGCACGACGTCGACGCCGACAGCGCGCAGCACCGCGGGGACAACGACACCCCCGACCAGCAGCAGCTGCCCTACGACGACGTCCCGCAGCCGCGGTCGATCCCGCGGAACACGCGGGAGTTCGACGAACGGTTCGTCACCTTCGACCGGCACGAGGACAGCCACTACGCCGGCCATCGGGACCGGCCCGGCGACCACCCGCCGATCGAGTCGCCGAAGGACATCGAGGACGTCGAGCCGCGGACGCGCAACTCGAAGCTCACCGAAGACGGTGTCCCGCAGGTCCTGCGCGGGGAACGTCCGCTGGCACCGGACGCGCAGTACAACGTGACCTACAAGAACGGTGCCACCAGCCACTTCTTCACCGACTCGCAAGGCCGGGTGACGCACGTCGAGGCGACGCCCGGTACGCAGGCGCCGTTCCACAACCCCGATCTGCGCTACCCGCTGCTCCCCGGCGCGCAGTACCGGGTGGCCAACTTCCACGACGCGAACAAGCACTGGGACTTCCAGATCGGCGACCACGGCCGGCCGGTCGCGATGTCGGGCGAGCCGCACTTCGGCGGCCAGAACGAGGACTTCCGCGACACCGCGTCCCAGAACCGGTCGGGCGGCGAAGGCCGCAAGGCGTTCAAGGGCGACGCCGACTACGACCAGGTGAAGTGGGCCGGCGGGCACTTCGCGGCCAACGAGATGGGCGGGCCCGGCGAGTACGTCAACATGCACTCGCAGATGGCGGCGTCCAACAGCGGCAACAACCGCGACGGGTGGATCCACGACGCGTCGTGGCGCCGTCAGGAGGTCGCGCTCGGCGAATACGCCGCCCGCCCCGGCCACGAGATCGAGAACTACCAGGTCCGGACCACCGGCGAGCTGCCGGGCGGCGTTCCCGCGGAAGTCACCATGCGCTGGCAGAAGGTCACCTACGAAGTCGACGCGAACGGCGAACTGGTGCTCGACGCGAACGGCAAGCCGATCGAGCTTTCGCGGGAGACCCAGGAGCGCGTGTTCAAGAACGACCCGTCGAAGATCAACTACGGCCCGAAGACGCCGTACGGAAGCGAGAGCGCCGATGCCTGACGACCTCACCGGCGGGATCGCCGCCGCGCTCGCGGGCTCCGCGCCCGCGGGCTGGGCGCGGATCACGCTCACCGTTTCCTCGACCGTGCTCGCCGACGACTACGCGCTCCAGGTGCAGCTGGCCGACGGCCGCAACGGGTCGATGGTCACGCCCCCGGAGGTCAAGGACGGCTTCGAGCGGCTGCGGGCGCGGATGTACGAACCCGGGCGGGGCACGTGGTTTTCCGCGACCGTCGAGCTGCGGGCGGGCGCCGCGCCGGAGTTCCGCTACAACTACGACGAAGACCCCCGCTGGTGGCCGCCGCTGCACCCCACCGCGTTCTCGCGGGACCTCGAAGCGTTCCCCCGCGACGACACCTACATCCCGCCGTGGCTGCGGGAACTGCTCGCCGAGGGCGAGCAGCTCGAACAGCAGCGGACCCCGCCCGCCGTGCCATGATGGCCCCCGCCCCGAACCACTAGGAGGAACCCGCGCATGCCCGTTTGGCCGCTGCTCGACCCGATCCAGCAGAAGGAAGAGCTGGACGGAATCACGAAGGCGCTGGTCGACGCGCTGCCGCCCGGCTGGCGGCAGCTGATGATCGACTTCCGCGCGGTCGGCCGGAACATCGACGTCGCCGTCGGCCTGACCGGGCCGGACGGCCAGGAGCGCGTCTGGGACCCGCCCGCCGAGGTGTGGCGCGCCTTCCAGCGGCTGCGCGGCGGGATGTACACCGAGAACGAGGGCACCTGGTTCTCCGCGCGCTACACGCTCGAACCGCCGTCGCGCTTCACCATCCAGTACAACTACGAGAACCAGCCGGACTTCCAGCCGCCGCCGGAGCCGGGCGAGTTCGCGACCGAACAGGAACGCTTCCCGCGCGACGAGGCGTCCATGCCGGACTGGTACCGCGCCGGGCTCGAAGCGGCTCGCGCGGCGGGCAACTGACACCGGGAGTTCCGCGTCATGACCCAGCCACCGGGGCCGCTGCGCCCGGACCAGCAGCAGGAGATCGTCCGCCAGCTCGGAGCGGTGCTGACCGCGCAGGTGCCGCCGGGGTGGCGGCAGGTGCGCGTCGAATACCGGGCCGCCGGGCGGCACGTCGAGACCGACCTGCTGGTGACCGGGCCGGACGGCGTGCCCCGGCCCGGACAGCCGCACCCGGAAGCGGTGCGGCTGCTCGGGGTGCTGCGGTCGGGCATGTACCGGCCCGGCTTCGGCACCTGGCTCGGCGCTATCCTCGTGTTCGAGCCGGCGCGGCCGCCCGACGTCGACTTCGTGCGGCCCGACCTCGAACCGCCGTTCCGGCAGCAGCCGCCGCCGATCGGGTTCCAGGACGAGCTGCGGTTCTTCCCGCGCGCCGACGAGCACATCCCGGCCTGGCTGCGGGAGCGCGCGGGGCTGACCCCGCCGGCCGCCGCCGGCGAGGTGCGCACCCCGCGGATCTACGACGGCCTCGACGCGTCGGGCAAGCCGCTGGTCCGGCGCGCGCCGCTGCTCCCGGCGGAAGCCGAGCGGGTGCTCGCCTACCTCGACGCGGCGCCGGTCATCCTGGCCTCCCGCAGCAACGGCCCGGACGCCTTCGCACCGGACCGCGCGGACGCCGTGCCGATGAACTTCCGCACCGACGGGGCCTGGGCGTGGCCCGGCGCGGTGGCGTACTACCTGCGTGAACACGGCGTGCCGCCGGACCCGGACCTGGTCGCCCACATCCGGGCCCGGCGCTTCACCGCGCCGTCGGACGTCCCGGAGCCCGCCAAGGACCTGGCCCTGGCGGCCATAACCGGAGAAACCCCTCAGACAACCGTGTAGCCCGCGTTCGTCAGCGCGAACTCGACCTCTTTGCAGTGCTCGGGGCCGCGGGTCTCCAGCGCGAGCACGACGTCGGCCTCACCGAGGTCGAGGCTGCCGGAGATGCGAGAGTGCTCGACGTCGAGCACGTTCGCGCCCAGCTCGCTGACGCACGACAGTACGCCCACCAGCGACCCCGGGCGGTCCGGGACCCGCAGGTGGAGGCGCAGGTAGCGGCCGCCGGCCGTCATGCCGTGCTGGATGATCTGCAGCAAGAGCACCGGATCGACGTTGCCGCCCGAGAGAACCGCCACGACCGGAGGCTCGAAGATCCCGGGGTGCTGCAGCAACGCGGCGACCGTCGCGGCGCCGGCCGGCTCGACCACCAGCTTCCGGCGCTCCAGGCACAGCAGCACCGCGCGGGACAGGAACTGCTCGGACACCGTCACGACGTCGTCGACCAGCGACTCGACGTGGGCGAAGCTGACCAGGCCGGGTTCGCCGACCGCGATCCCGTCGGCCATCGTCGACGTCGTGCTCAGCCGCACCGGCGCGCCCGCGGCCAGTGACGGCGGGTAAGCCGCGGCCTCCTCGGCCTGGACGCCGACGACGCGGACGTCCGGGCGCAGCGCCTTCACCGCCGAGGCGACCCCGCCGACCAGCCCGCCGCCGCCGGTGGCGACCAGGATGGTCTTCACGCCCGGCACCTGCTCGAGGATCTCGAGGCCGACCGTGCCCTGGCCGGCGATGACGTCCGGGTGGTCGAAGGGGTGGATGAACACCGCGCCGGTCCGCTCGCCGAACTCGATCGCGGCGTGGAGCGTCTCCTCCAGGAGCGCGCCGTGCAGGTGGACGTCGGCGCCGTAGCCGCGGGTGGCGGCCAGCTTCGGCAGCGGGGCCCGCAGCGGCATGAAGACGGTGGACTTGGCGCCGAGCAGCGACGACGCCAGCGCGACGCCCTGCGCGTGGTTGCCGGCGCTGGCGGCGACGACGCCCCGGTCGCGTTCGGCCTCGGTCAGGCCGTGGATCCGCGTGTAGGCGCCGCGGATCTTGAACGACCCCGTCCGCTGCAGGTTTTCGCACTTCAGGTACACCGGACCGCCGTGAAGCTTGCGCAGGTCGCGCGCGTGCTCCATCGGCGTCACCCGGGTCACTCCTTTGAGGAGTTCCCGGGCGGCCTGGATCCGCTCGAGGGTGACGAGTTCCATGGGCCGGACTATGCCACTCAGGAACTCCACAGGTTGAGTGGACCGTGAGCCGGGTACCCTGGGTCGCGTCAACACGCGGTAAACAAGGAGCGACCATGGCAGCGGGGAACGACGCGGACTCGGCCCGACGGGCGCGCGCCACCCGCTCAGCCGGCCTGCTGCCGCTGGTCATCGGGCTGGCCTCGGCCGCCGCGCTCACCGGTGCCGCGTACATCACGGTGGACAGCGCGTCCTGCGGGTCGCCGGCGCAGTACATCCGCCACGACAGCCACGTCGAGCTGGTCGGCGGCTGCGTCGACGGCGCGAAGCTGCCCGCCACCGGTACGTCGTCGCCCGGCGGTGTCGTGCACGGGAACTACAGCCCCTGACCTGGCGGGTTACCTCGATGTGCCCCCGGAACAGGAAAGTGTCTTCTTCCGTGGGGTGTTCGGGTCCTCGATGATCATCGGGTGACCACCGTTTACGAGCCGGGCCGCGGTCCCGGCCCCGCCAAGCCGACCGAAGAAGCGTCCAGCCGGCTGCTCGCGGCCCACAGCCTGGGCGCGCTGGCCACCGTCAACCGCGGCGGCTTCCCGCACCTGTCGACGGTCGCCTACGCCTGGGATCCGGACGAGCGGGTGGTGCGGATCGGGTCGACGGCGGGGCGCGCGAAGGTCCGCCAACTGGCGCGCGACCCGCACGCGTCGCTGTACGTCAGCAGCGACGACCACCTGGCGTTCGCGGTCGCGGAGGGCGTGGCCGAGGTGTCGCCGGTCAGCGCGGTGCCCGGTGACGAAACCGGCCGGACGCTGCTCGCGATGCAGGCACCGTTCAGTGACCCCGAGGCGGAGGCCGCGTTCCTGCGGAACATGGTCGAGGACCGCCGCGTGGTGATCACGCTCCGGGTGGACCGGCTCTACGGCGGCGGCCTCGACGTGGGTGCTTGAGCGTCAGCCCAGGGCGGCCAGCAGGTCCGCCACCAGGTCGCGGCCGTCCTCGATGCCGACCGAGAGGCGGAGCAGGTCGGCCGGGACCTGGAGGGTCGAGCCGGCCGTGCTCGCGTGGGTCATCTTGCCCGGGTGCTCGATCAGCGACTCGATGCCGCCGAGCGACTCGGCGAGGATGAACAGCTTCGTGCGGCTCGCCACTTCCAGGGCCGCCGCTTCACCGTCCACGTGGCTGAAGGACACCATCCCGCCGAAGCGGCGCATCTGCTTCGCGGCCGTCTCGTGGCCCGGGTGCTCCGGCAGGCCCGGGTAGTAGACCTTCGCCACCTTCGGGTGCTTGACCAGGGCCTGGACGATCTTCTCGGCGTTGTCGCTGTGCCGCTCCATGCGCAGGGCGAGGGTCTTGATGCCGCGCAGGGTCAGCCACGCGTCGAACGGCCCCGGCACCGCGCCCGCGGCGTTGCGCAGGTAGAAGAACTGCTCGCGCAACTCGTCTTCGTTCGTGATGATCGCGCCGCCGACGACGTCGGAGTGGCCGCCGAGGTACTTGGTGGTCGAGTGCAGGACGATGTCCGCGCCCAGGGCCAGCGGGTTCTGCAGGTACGGCGTCGCGAAGGTGTTGTCGACGACCAGGCGGGCACCGGCGTCGTGCGCGACCCCGGCCAGCGCGGCGATGTCGGCGATGCCGAGCATCGGGTTGGTCGGCGACTCGCACCAGACGAGCTTGGTCTCGGGCCGGATCGCGGCGCGCACCTCGTCGAGGTTCGCCAGGTCGGCGACGGTGTGCTCGACACCCCACAGGCTGAGCACCTTGTCGATCAGGCGGAACGTGCCGCCGTACGCGTCGTTGCCGAGCACGAGGTGGTCACCGGGGCGCAGGGTACTGCGCAGCACCACGTCGGAGGCGGCCATGCCGGAGGCGAAGGCCAGCGCGTGCCGGCCGCCTTCCAGCGAGGCCAGCGCCTCCTCCAGCGCCGAGCGGGTCGGGTTCGCGGTGCGCGAGTACTCGTAGTCGCCCTCGCGGGTCCCGCCCACGCCGTCCTGCGCGTAGGTCGAGGTCTGGTAGATCGGCACGATCACCGCGCCGGTGCGGGGGTCGGGCTTCTGACCGGCGTGGATGGCGCGGGTCTCGAAGCCTAGTACGGAGTAGTCGTCCACCATTGGTTCAGCGTACGGGCCACCCCTGACATTCCCGTCAGGTGGGATGGATCTCAGCGGCGTGTCCAGCGGCGGGTGTCCGGCAAGGCCGCGAGCACCAGGAGCACGACGAGCGGCGCCGAGATGACGATCCCGCGCACCAGGGGGTCGCCCAGCCCGGTGGGGCCGCCCACGAGGAAGAGGACGAGCCGGCTGCGGAGCACCGCGTCGACGACGGTGGCCACCAGCGCCAGGCCCGCCGCGAACAGGCACAGCACCCGGCCCGCCGCCACGCGCGCGAGCAGGGACACCCCGCCGAGGACGAGGAGCAGCCCGATGACCGCGTCGGCGATCTGACCGGGGACCAGCAGGTCGCTTTGGCCCAGCCCCGTGACGAGGCTCCACCAGAAGGTGCCCAGCAGGAACCACACGCCGTCGAGCACCGCGAGCACGCCGGCGACGATCGCCGTGGCCGCCCGGGGCGGGGCCGTGACCGTCACTCACCAGCTCCGGGACGAATACGCGCCCTGGCCGGACAGCGCCGGGACCACCGACGTGCGGTAGCGCAGGTAGCGGAACGTCGGCGGCAGGAACGCCAGCACCAGCACGAGCACCGCCAGCGCCGCCAAGCCGACGCGGTCGACCATGGCGAACCCGCCGTGGGTGAACATCGCGTCCGCGAAGCGGGCCGGCGGCACGCCGACCGACATCGGCTCGGTGAGCAGGGCACCGATGGCCAGCAGGGCGCCCAGGCCGAGGAGGACCGCGCCCGCCGTGGCGCGGAACAGCGTGGCCAGCGAACCGAGGAGCAGCACCAATCCGGCGACGAGGTACGCGGCGAGGTCCACCAGCACCCAGGCCGGCAGCGCGCCCAGGCTGAATTCGGCCGGCATGTCGAGGAAGATCTTGACCGGCACGTATCCCGCGGCGACCGCGGCCGGAAAACCGAGCAGACCGGCGAGAACCGCCGTTACTCCGGATGGCCGAGCCGATGAATACGAATGCGAATGCGACACCGGGTATCGGTGCGGACCGGTCACAACTCCCCCATCTGCCGAGCGCGGGACCACGGCGCTCACCCTAACCGGAATCGGGGGAATCAAACCGGAACGCGAACGGAATTCGGCCGGACGGCGGAACCCAAGATCATTTTTCTGCGGTAGTGGCAGAAATAGGGTCACGCGATTACCGGCCGTGGTGCCGCCCCGGCGATTGTCCTCTTCGGACAATTGCGGTCTCGGAAAATGCAGCGTGCCCCGGAGCCGAATCGGCTCCGGGGCACGAATGCGCGTGCTAGCTGTGATGTCCAGGGACGTTGTCCCGAGTCGAGGTGACCAGGAGCGGCCTGTCGTGCTGACAGGTGAAGGCCTCCGGTTGTGAAGTGGAG
>NZ_JBSFNC010000115.1:0-29035 GCF_053586895.1 Amycolatopsis sp. NPDC003731
CAACGCCTCACCACCCGCACCGGACCACCCACCCCCCTCGACCTCGACGACCTGCTCTGCCGCCGCCGCAAAACCCGCTTCTTCCTCGCCCACCCCCACGCCATCGCCGCCTTCGGCCGCCAATGCACCACCCGCCGCATCTACCCCGACACCATCGTCCTCGACGGGAAGCGGGTCACCGCCTGGCGCGGAGTACCGATCCTGCCCTGCGACAAAATCCCCATCACCACCACCGGCACCACCACCATCCTCGCCATGCGCACCGGCGAAAACGACGCCGGCGTCATCGGCCTCCGCCCCAAAACCCTCCCCGACCAACACCAACCCGGACTCAACATCCGACACATGGGCACCAACGAACGCGCCATCACCTCCTACCTCATCAGCGCCTACCACTCCGCCGCCGTCCTCGTCCCCGACGCACTCGGCGCCCTCGACGACGTCCAAATCGGCCGCTGAATCCGAAACTCTCGAAGTTGCCGTGGTTTCGAAAGCTGGTGACTACGGTGCTCGCCGCAACGTGAATGGTCACGGTGACCGCGGACGCTGCCGGGACCGGAACGGCCACGGGAACAACGGCAACCTGCATCACCGTCCAACCCGGTACGCCCGGGCCGCACGCCGGCCAGGCCGGGCCGGGCGAAGCCGGGCCAGGCCCGGCGAGGCGGATGAGGCCGGGCCGGCAACGCCGCCCGGGCCGGGCGTGGCCAAGCCGGGCCAGCCCGGGCGCCGGGCCAGATCGGGCGCCCGGGCGAGGCGAGACCGGCCCGGGCCAAGCGGGGCGGGCCAGGCCACGCGAGGCCAGACCGGCCACACCAGCCCGGCGGCGAGCGGCGCAACCCGCCCTCCACCCCGCCCCTGCACCCCGCGTGTCACCCCACCCACCGCCAACCCGCCTGGCAGGATCGCCGCATGGAACGTGTGGTCGGTATCGGTGGGTACTTCATCCGTGCGAATGATCCCGCCGCCCTCGGGGCCTGGTATCGCGACTGCCTCGGCCTCGACGCCGACGAACACGGTCTCTGGCAGCAGGAGCCCGGCCCCACCGTCTTCGCCCCCTTCGAGGCCGGGACCGGGTACTTCGGCTCCGAAACCCAGCAAACCATGCTCAACTTCCGGGTCCGCGATCTCGACGCCATGCTCGACCAGCTCCGGGCCCTCGGCGCGGACGTTGCCGAGGAAACCCAGGACATGGCCGGCGTCGGGCGGTTCGGCTGGGTCACCGATCCCGAAGGTCACCGCATCGAGCTCTGGCAGCCCGCCTAAAGCACGAACCCCGTCGGGAACGGGTCGGACGGGTCCAACAAATAGGTCGCCGTGCCGGTGATCCACGCCCGCCCCGAAAACTCCGGGACCACCGCCGGCACGTCACCCACCGTGGTCTCGGCCACCACCGAACCGGTGAACGTCGTGCCGATGAACGACGAGTTCTCGAACGGCGTGTGCAGCGGCAGCTCGCCGCGCGCGTGCAGCTGTGCCATCCGGGCGGACGTCCCGGTGCCGCACGGTGACCGGTCGAACCAGCCCGGGTGGATCGCCATCGCGTTCCGCGACGCCCGAGCGTCCGAACCCGGCGCGAGGAACTGGACGTGCTTGCAGCCCCCGATCAAGGGGTCGGCCGGGTGCTTCGGCGGCCGCTGCTCGTTGATCGCCTCCATGATCGCCAGGCCGGCCGTCAGGATCCGGTCCTTCGCCGCCCGGTCGAACGGGATGTCCAAAGAGGACAGGTCCAGGATGGCGTAGAAGTTGCCGCCGTAGGCGAGGTCGTAGCGGACCGTACCCATGCCGGGCACGGAGACCTCGGCGTCGCGCTCGGCCAGGAACGACGCCACATTGCGCAGCTTGACACTCAGCGCCCGCCCGTCCCGGACCGTGACCTCCGCGTGCACCAGCCCGGCCGGGGTGTCCAGGCGCACCACCGTCGTCGGCTCGGTCACCTCGACCATGCCCGTCTCGACCAGGACCGTCGCCACGCCGATCGTGCCGTGGCCGCACATCGGCAGGCAGCCGGACACCTCGATGTACACCACGCCCCAGTCCGCGTCGTCGCGGCACGGTGGCTGCAGGATCGCGCCACTCATCGCCGAGTGGCCGCGCGGCTCGTTCACCAGGAACTGCCGCAGGTGGTCCAGGTGCGCCATGAAGTACCGGCGCCGCTCGGCCATCGTGGCACCCGGGATCGGGGCCACCCCGCCGGTCACCACCCGGGTCGGCATGCCCTCGGTGTGCGAGTCGACCGCCGTGATCGCGCGTGACGAGCGCATCTACGCCACCCCCAGCGCCGCGAGCGCGCGGCCCATGTCGGCACGGACCTGTTCGCGGTGGACGTCCGAAAGCGGCCCCCGCGGCGGGCGGCACGGCCCCCCGCGCCGGCCCACCATGTCCATCCCGAGCTTGATCGCCTGGACGAACTCGGTGCGCGAATCCCACCGGAACGCGGCCACCAGCGGCTCGTAAAGCGCCCTCGCCTCCTCCAGCTTGCCCGCCCTGGCCAGCTCGAACAGGCGCGCCGACTCGGCCGGGAACACGTTGGGGAACCCGGCGAACCACCCGGTCGCACCCATCAGCAGGCTCTCCAGGACGACGTCGTCGGCGCCGCTGATCACGGCCAGCTCCGGCGCCCGCTCGCGGATCTCCAGCACGCGGCGGACGTCGCCGGAGAACTCCTTGACCGCCACGACGTTGTCGATCTGCGCGATCTCGGCCAGCAGGTCGGGCGTGAGGTCGACTTTCGTGTCGAACGGGTTGTTGTAGACCATCACCGGCAGCCCCACCGACGCCACCGCCTCGAAGTGCGCGAGCACCTCGCCGCGGTTGGCGCGGTAGAGCGTCGGCGGCAGGCACAGCACGCCGTGCGCGCCGTCCTCGGCCGCCGCCTCGGCCCAGTGGCGGGCCTGGTGCGCGCCGGGGCCGTGGACGCCGACGACGACGATCCCGTCCGTCCCGACGGCCTCGATCGCGGTGCGGGCGACGCGGCGGCGTTCGTCGTCGGTGAGCGAGGAGTACTCGCCGAGGGAGCCGTTCGGGCCGACGCCGCGGCAGCCGTTCTCGACGAGCCACCGGCAGTGTTCGGCGTACGCGTCGTAGTCGACAGCCAGCCCGGCCGGTGCGGCGTCGTCGGCCCGGTACGGCAGCGCGGCGGCGACGACCACGCCGCCGAGGTCGCGGGTGCTCATGCTGGGGTCTCCTTCGGATCGGCGAGCTCGCCCAGGCGGATCGGCTGGGCGATCGGACGGTGGTGGCGCTCGGTGCCCCCGCACAGTTCGGCGACGGCGGGTCCGCACATCCGGCCCTGGCACGGGCCGAGGCCGGCGCGGGTGCCGAGCTTGAGCGCGTGCGGACCGGGGGTGGCCGGGTCCGCGGCGGCGCTTTTCAGTTCGCCGCAGGTGGTTTCCTCGCAACGGCAGACGACGGTGTCCTCGCGCAGCCAGGCGGGCCAGGCCGCGCCGATCGGGTGGGCGGCGGCCAGCCGGCGGGCGAAAGCGCGGGCGTGGTCACGTCGCTTGAGCAACGCGCGGCCCGGCGTCCGCCCGGCCGCGGCCTGACCGGCGACCGCGCCTTCCGCCGCCGCGGCGACCGATCCGCCGATGCCGGTGAGCTCACCCGCGGCGAAGACGCCGTCGACGCTGGTGCGCTGGTCGTCGCCGACCCGGACGAACCCGCCGTCGAGAACGCAGCCGGCCGCGACGGCCAGTTCGGGCTGCGGCACGAAGCCGTGCCCGACGCAGAGGGCGTCGACCTCGTAGGTGCGTTCGGTGCCGGGAACGACCGACCAGTCCGCGCGGACGCGCGCGGTGACGGCTTCGCGGACCCGGTCGTCGCCACGGGCCTCGATCACCGCGCGGCCCATGCGGTACGGGATGCGGTGCCGAGCCAGCGCGCCGGCGTAACGAACCAGTTCGTTCATCTTGCCGACGTGCGCCGCCGCGCGCCACGACCATCCATTGAGGACAGTGCGCGCGGGGTTCGCTTCCAGGACGGCGATTACTCCGGCGCCGACGTCCACCAGGGACTCGGCGACCGGCAGCAGGAACGGCCCGGCCCCGGCGACGAGCACCCGCCGCCCGACCGCGACCCGCTCCCCCTTGGCCAGCGCCTGCGCGGCGCCCGCGGTGAACACGCCGGGCAGCTGCCAGCCGGGGAACGGCAGGACGCGGTCGTGCGCGCCGGTGGCGAGGATCAGCGCGTCGGGTTCGAGGGTGCGGCGCCGCCGGTTCGTCCCGTCGGCCGGGCCGCGCAGGACGTGGACGCGCTTGCCTTCCAGGGCCCAGACGCTGCTTTCCGGCCACCACGCACACCGGCTCAGGAGCGCCTCGAACTGCTGGGAGGCTCCCCGGTGATACTGCCCGCCGGGCACGTCCGCCTGGTCCAGGACGGTGACCTCGGCCCCGGCGGCGAGCGCGTGCTCGGCCGCCGCGAGCCCCGCGGGCCCGGCACCGACGATGACGACGTGCGTCACGCGCTTTCCTCCCGCGACTGGGTGCGGATCTCGTCGCCGTCGGCGGCGCGGCGGCGGCAGGCGCGGACGTCGGCGACGCCGTTGACCGTGAGCAGGCAGTCGAAGCACGCACCGATCCCGCAGAAGACGCCGCGCGGCGCGCCGAACCTGGTGGTGCGCCAGGACAGCCGGCCGGCGGCGAGGAGCACGCCGGCAACGGTCTGGCCGGCCCGCCCGGTCACGGCCTCGCCGTCGACGGTGATTTCGATCGGCTCGCTCACGCCAGCACCGCCGGACGGTCCACGGTGAACTCTTCCACCGGCATCGACGGGGTCGCGCCGGTCAGCAGCTCGCGCAGCAGCCGGGCCGTCCCGACGCTCAGGCCGATCCCCGCCCCTTCGTGCCCGGTGGCGTGCCAGAGGCCGGCGAGCCTCGGATCCTCGCCGAGCACCGGCAGGTGGTCGTCGACGTACGGCCGGAAGCCGCCGTAGGCGCGCATCACCGCGGCGTCGGCCAGGGCCGGGAAGAGGCGGACCGCCTTGGCCGCGATCGCGCCCAGCACGTCCGGCCGGATCGTGTCGTCGAAGCCCACGCGGCGGCGGGACGAGCCGATCAGCACCGTGCCGCCCCAGGTCGACTCCACCACCGCGGACGTCTGCAGCTCGCCGCTGCCGGTGCCGACCGCGCCGACGTAGTCCGCGTCGTAGACCTTGTGCCGGACCACGTCGGGCATCGGCGTGGTCACCAGGACCTCGCCGCGCCGGGGCCGGACCGCGATCGGCGCGCCGAGCCGGGCCGACACCGGCCCGGACCACGGTCCCGCCGCGTTCACCACCACGTCCGCCTCGACCGGCTCGCCGGCCACGCGGACGCCGGTGATCCGGCCGTCCTGGACCTCGGCGCCGGTGACCTCGGCTTCGGTGCGCAGCCGGGCGCCGTGGCGCAGCGCCGAACCCAGCAGGGCGAGCGCGGCGCCGGCCGGCTGCACCTGGGCGTCCTCCGGGTAGCGGACGGCGGCGGTCACCTCGCGGGTCAGCGCGGGTTCGGCCGCCGCGACGTCCGCCGCGTCGAGGCGCTCGGTGCGCACCCCGGCCCCGGCCTGGGCCTCGGCGAACGCGAGGAGCGCGCCGGCGCCGGCCTCGGTGGTGGCGACGACGACGCCGCCCTTCGGGTCGAACTCCGTCGCGGCCGCCGCGCGCGGGTCGTCTCCGGCGATTTCGGCCAGCACCTGCGGCCACAGCCGGGCGGACAGCTGCGCGAGGGTGAGTTCGGCGCCCGGCCCCTTGTCGGAAACCAGGAGGTTGCCTTCGCCGTGCGACGTCGTGCCGCCCGCGGGCCGGCCGCGGTCGAGGACCAGGACGTCGAAACCGGCCAGGGCGAGTTCCCGGGCGCACGCCGCGCCGACGATACCGGCGCCGATCACCACCACCCGCGTTCGGTTCATCAACCCTCCAGCGTTCGGTATAGCGAACGATAGGTCCCGATCAGGAAGGGTGTCAATCCGGCAGGACGGGGTGCGGCCGGCCGTCGAGGCGTTCCTCCGCGCGGTACTGCAGCAGCAGCACCGACTGCACGGGCCCGTCCGGCGCGGTGTAGCTGTGCGGCTCGCGGGCGTCGAACGCGACGTAGTCACCGGGCCCGAGGTCCACACTCCGGCCGGCGACCTCGACGCACAGCCGGCCGGCCTGCACGACGGTGTGCTCGACGCCGACGTGCCCCTGCGAGCGCTGCGGCGCGTCCCCGCGGACGACCTGGTCGTAGACCTCGAAGACGCTGTTCTCGGCCTCGATCCGGCGCAGCGGCCGCAGGTCGACGCCCTCGCCGCGGAGCACCTCGACCCCGGCGGCCCGCACCACGGTCAGTCCCCCGCGCGGGCGGTGGTCGAGCAGGTCGGAAATGGCCACTTCGAGAACCCGGGACAGGCTGAAAACGGTCTCGATGGTCGGGTTGCCGGTGCCGCCCTCGAGCTGCGACAGCGTCGCCTTGCCGATCCCGGACCGCCGGGACAGCTCCGACAGCGACAGGCCGCGCGCCGCCCGTGCCGCGCGCAGGTTGACCGCCAGCATGTCGCGGATCGACGGACCGCCGTCATCGTTCGGTAAAGCGTCCATCAGCGACGCCCTTCGTTCGGTTTGCCGATCGTCATGATGCCACGTCGTCGCTAAGCTCGACCGGGTGACACAGTCGATCCTCGGGGTGGCCGAGCTGGCCACGCCCATGGCCATCCGGGTGGCGGCGACCCTCGGCCTCGCCGAGCACGGCGAGGCGACGGCCGCCGAACTCGCCTCCCTCACCGATGCGTCTCCCTCGGCGCTGACCTGCCTGCTGGACCACCTGGTCACGGCCGGGGTGTTCGCGTTCGACGCGGAGTCCGGCCGGTACCGGCCCACGGAGCTGGGGGCGCAGCTGCGGGACGACGGCGTCAAGCTGCTGCTCGACATCGACGCGGCGGGTGGGCGCGCGGATCTCGCGTTCGCCGACCTGCTGGGCACGATCACCACCGGCCGGCCGGCTTACGAGCAGCGGTACGGCCGGGACTTCTGGACGGACCTCGACGCCGAACCCCGGCTGCGGCGCACGTTCGACGCCCAGATGAACTGGCGGTTCCGAGTGCAGGCGCCGCAGATCGCCGCGCGGTTCGGCTGGGGGCGGTTCGCGCGGATCGTCGACGTCGGCGGTGGGGACGGCGTCGTGCTGGCGGAAATCCTGCGCGCCCACCCGTCGGTGCGCGGCTCGGTGCTGGACCTGGCCCCGTCGGCGGCCGCGGCGGCGCGGCGGTTCGCGGCGAACGGGCTCGCCGACCGGGCGGAGGCGGTGCCCGGCAGCTTCTTCGACCCGCTCCCGCCGGGGGCGGACGCGTACGTGCTTTCGGACATCCTGCACGACTGGGACGACGAGCACGCGGCAGTCATCCTGGCCGGCTGCCGCCGCGCGGCGGGCGACGACGGCACGGTGGTGGTGATCGAGCCGCTGCGCCAGGCCGCGGGCACGGCCATGGATCTGTTCATGCTGATGTGCTTCGGCGGCCGCGAGAGGACAGCGGCCGAGCTGACGAAGCTGGCCGAGGGCTGCGGCCTGGTCCTGCGCGCGACGACAAAGGTGTCCGACGGCCGCACCGCCCTGGAGTTCAGACCGGCCACCCACGCCCGGTCGTGAGTGGTAAGGCGGGTTGGAACCCGCCTTACCACTCACGAGCGCCGCGGCAGGGCGCTCGTCCGGACCGGCCGGGGCTACCGGGTCGTGTACGTCAGGCAGTTCGCCGCGTGGCCGCCCTCGCCGGGGCCGACGCGGATGTTGTCCGCCGTGCACTCCAGTGCCGAGTTGTGCCGGCAGTCCGTCCTCGAGCACGCGCCGACCTGGGCCACGACCCGGTCCAAGCCGCCCTTCGTGTTCAGCGGGACGAAGGTTCCGCAGTCCGCCGATCCGTTGCCGCCGCCGACCGTGATGGCGAAGGCGTGGCAGCCGTCGTGGTTGTAGGAACAGCCGCTGACCGTGCACTCGTGCACGGCCGGCATCTCGGTGGTGGTCATCCGCTCTCCTGGTTCCGTGGTGGGAAAACAGTCGGTTCACCGACGCTCCCACCCGGAACCGGGGCTCGCAACGGACGCGGCCCCGGCCGGGTGACAAACGCCCCCGATCGAGCGCCGGCCCCTCAGTCGGTGAGCGTGTTCGGGTCGCTCGTGCCCGGCCGCCCCGTCTCGACGTGGCCGGCCAGGCGGCGCAGGAAGCGCGGGTCGCGGTCCGACACGATCGAAACGTCGTACCAGTTGCCGCTGCGCCGCGTGTCCACCACCTCGACCACCCGCGCGCCCGGCCGCAGCAGCCGCGACGTCGAACGGCGGGTGTACGCGTCGGTCAGGGTGAGCCGCACCGGCGTCGGGCCGCTGTTGGTCAGCACCAGCGCCAGGTTGCCGCTGCGCCCCTCCGGACGCGCGCTCACCTCGGGCCCGGCCAAGCCGCCGCGGAACTGCCGGACGAACCCGTTCGGACCGTGCGCGGTGTAGTCGTAGCCCCCGGTCACCGGTAGGTTGGCGGCCAGCGAGCAGCCGGCGCCCGCGGTGTACGTCCGCGGGTCGCCCCCGGGCGAGGTGACGTAGAACGTCGCGCCCGCCCGGCCCTGGTTGACGAACGTCAGGTTCAGCGCCGTCCCGACGTGGGCGTCGGCGGCGAGGTCGTACGGCAGCGCCCGCGCCGGCCGCACTCCGGGCTCCTGCTTCGGCAGCACCGCGTGGGCCGGGACGGCGGGCACGTAGTCCGGGTGCCGCAGGCGGTCCGGCGGCTCGTAGCCCGCGGTGTCCGGCAGGGCGGGCACCCGCGCGTCGGTCCGGGCGAAGTCGAACGCCGACGTCAGGTCGCCGCACACCGAGCGGCGCCAGGCCGTGATGTTCGGCTCGTGCACGCCGAAGCGCCGTTCGATGAACCGGATGATCGACGTGTGGTCGAACGTCTCCGAGCAGACGTAGCCGCCCTTGCTCCACGGCGACACCACCAGCATCGGCACGCGCTGGCCGAGCCCGTACGGGCCGGCCGGGTTCGCCGCCGAGCCCGCGAAGACCTCCCCCGTGGTATCCACAGTGGACTGTCCGGCCGTCGCGTACGGCGGGACGACGTGGTCGAAGAAGCCGTCGTTCTCGTCGTAGGTGATGAACAGCGCGGTCTTGCTCCACACGTCCGGGTTCGCGGTGAGCGCGTCGAGAACCTGCGCGATGTACCAGGCGCCGTAGTTCACCGGCCAGTTCGGGTGCTCGCAGAACGCCTCGGGCGCGGTGATCCAGGAAACCTGCGGCAACCGGCCGGCCTTGACGTCGGCGCGCAGCCGGTCGAAGTAGCCCTCGCCTGCCTTGGCGTTCGTGCCGGTGCGGGCCTTCTCGTAGAGGGCGTCGCCGGGCTTCGCGTTGCGGTAGGAGTTGAAGTACAGCAACGAGTTGTCGCCGTAGTTGCCGCGGTAGGCGTCCTCGATCCAGCCCCAGCCGCCGGCGGCGTCGAGACCGTCGCCGATGTCCTGGTAGATCTTCCA
This sequence comes from Amycolatopsis sp. NPDC003731, assembly GCF_053586895.1. Lineage (NCBI taxonomy): Bacteria > Bacillati > Actinomycetota > Actinomycetes > Pseudonocardiales > Pseudonocardiaceae > Amycolatopsis > Amycolatopsis sp. NPDC003731. The sequence continues at coordinate 9,456 of NZ_JBSFNC010000115.1, forward strand.
CGACACCCCGGCCTGCTCCAGGCGCTCGGGGTAGGTCGTCCAGGAGTAGCCCTTTTCGTCGTTGCCGAGGACCGGACCGCCGCCCTTGCCGTCGTTGCCCGTGTACCCGGTCCACATGTAGTAGCGGTTCGGGTCGGTCGAGCCCATGAACGAGCAGTGGTAGGCGTCGCAGATGGTGAACGAGTCGGCGAGGGCGTAGTGGAACGGGATGTCCTCGCGGGTCAGGTACGCCATGGTGGTCGAACCCTTCGCGGGCACCCACTTGTCGTAGTGGCCCGCGTTCCACGCCGCGTGCGTGTCGTTCCAGCCGTGCGGGAGGTCCTGGATGAACTGCAGGCCCAGGTTGTCCGCTTCGGGACGGAACGGCAGGATGTCGCGCTTGCCGTCCGATTGCGCCCAGACCGACTTGCCGTTCGCCAGGGTCACCGGCCGCGGGTCGCCGAAGCCGCGGACCCCGCGCAGCGTGCCGAAGTAGTGGTCGAACGACCGGTTTTCCTGCATCAGCACCACGATGTGCTCGACGTCCCGCAATGTCCCGGTCCGGTGGTACGCGGGGATCTCCGCCGCGCGGGCGATGCTGGTGGACAGTGCGGAAAGGGCGGCGGTACCGCCGGCCAGCTGCAGAAAACGTCGTCGGTTGACGTCCGTCATGGGGACTCCGGGGGTGTCGTGGTGGCGAGCCGGGTCAGTATGGGCGGCGAAAAGGGAACCTGTCCCGGGACCGAGGCTAACGGCGGGCGAAAGCCTGGTTAACGCCTGCGAGCGGACAGGCTGTTGACAGAGATAAGGAAGTACGTACTAATGTAGCTCTTCACTATGAACGACGTACCCAACCTGGCCCGGGACGAGGACGACCGGCTCTACTCCCCCGACGTCCGCAGTGCGCTGGCCGGCTTCACCCTCGGCGAAGACACCGGCGTGCTCGAAGCCGCGGCCGCCGTCCGCACGGCCGCGCGGAGCCTCGAGGCGCTGCGCTCCCGGGGCACCGACAGCCGTGGCCTCAGCCCCGGTGCCCTCGACATCCTGATCCGGCTCGCCACCGGCGGCGCGCAGATCAAGGACCTCGCCGCGTCCGCCGGGGTGAGCTCCCGGAACGTGACCGGCCTGGTCGACACCCTCGAACGCACCGGGCTCGCCGAGCGCGTGCCCGACTCGCGCGACCGGCGGGCGGTCCAGGTCCGGATCACCGCGGAGGGCCGGACGTGGCTGGAGGAGTTCCGGCGGCCGTCCCAGCTCGCCATGGCCGCGCTCTTCCGGGGCTTCACCACCGCCGAGACGGCCCAGCTGCGGCACCTGTGCCTGCGGCTGGCCGAAAACCAGCACCACCTCACCCGCCACCTGGAGGACCGATGACCACGCAGACAAGGGAAACCGTGCAGGCCTACCACCGCGCCCGCTTCGACGGGGACGTGACCGCGGCGGCCGCGCAATTGGCCGGCACGTTCACCTTCCGCAGCCCGCTGATCGAATCCGCCGACGCCCGCGGCCACCTGGACGGCCTCGCGGGATTCGTCGGGGTCGTCACGGGCGTCGACCTGATCAGCGAGCTCTACGGCGAAACGGAAGCCACGCTCGTCTACGACGTGCACACCGCGACCCCGGTCGGCACGCAGCACACGGCGGAGCACTTCCGGTTGCGCGACGGGAAGATCGAAGCCATCACGCTGATCTTCGACGCCACGCGCTGGCACCCGCTGATGGCAGCGATGGCCCGCCCGGGCGCCCGGGTTGTGGAGACCACGGGCTGAGCTCGAACACCGGGCGGGCACCGCCGGGACCGGTGTACCCGGCGCCGGGGGCGGCAAACGCGGGGTGGTTCAGGCCCGTCTCCGCCCAGCGGAGGTCCGAGGGGGGTCGACCTGCGAGCGGAGACGGGAGTTCGAGGCCGGTACGGGGGCCGCCTCGCGGCGGAAGGCTCAACACGGCTCCAGCCGGACTGGTATTCCGTGAAGGCAAGGGGTGAGGCCCGGGGGCACCACCGTACCTACACCCTGTACAACGTCCTGTCCCCGCTGGTGTTCCGGACTTCGAGGGTGACGTGCGTCGCTCAGCGGGCCGCCACGGGCTGCCGTGTCCGGACCGCCCAGCGGGTCAACGCCGGCACGGGCGCGACGGCCGCTAGGAACACGACCGCGACCAGTAACCACCCCGGGCCGCCGAGCCCGCCGACGGCGAGCGTGAACACCCCGGGCCCCACCATCTGCACGGTGGCCGTGGCCGCTTCGGTCGCGCCTTGGTAGGCGCCCTTGGCGTCTTCGCGCATCAGCCGCACCGACAGGCCCCAGTTGGCGGCCACGTACGCCAGCTCGCCGACGACGTGCAGCACCGCAGCCATTCCCACCACCGCGATCGCGGCCGCGCCCGACCCGCCGGACGTCGTGGCGAGCAGCACGCAGCTCACCGCGAGCACCACGCCGGACACCACCGCCGTCCGCGCGGCCTGGCCGGTCGTGCGGGCGAAGCGGGCGAACGGCACCTGGAACACCGCGATCCCGACGGAACTGAGCACGACCACGACCCCGCCGAGGCCCAGCGGCAGGTGGGTCCGGCCGGACAGCCAGAGCGGCAGGCCGGCCGACAACATGGCCCAGCACAGCGAAAGCACGGCCGTGGCCGCGGTGACGCACAGGTACGGCCGGTCCGTCAGCACCGCCCGGGTCGAAGTCCGGACCGGGGTCCGGGCGGGTGCGGGCACGAGCAGGGTCGCGCCGGCGAGCACCAGGAAGCTGACGGCGTTCCCGGCGATGGCCAGGGTGTAGGCCCACCGCGCGTCGGCGGTGAGCACCAGCGCGCCGAGCCCGGCACCGGCGGCGTACCCGACGTGCTGGGCCACCCGCTGCTGCGCCAGCACGCGCACCCGTTCGGCGGGTTCGGTGACGAGCGCCGTGACGAGCGCGGTCCGCACCGCCGTGCCGCCGGTGGCCAAGGCGGTGAACGGCACCGTCACGGCCAGGAACGACCAGGTGCCGTCCACCGCAAGGTAACCGGCCATCGCGGCGGCCCGCACGAGCGTGAGCACGACCAGGACCGGCCGCGCGCCCGCCCGGTCGGCGAAGGCGCCCAACGGCACGGCGGCGGCCATGCCGACGGCGCTCGCCACGGCGAGTCCGGCGCCGACCGTGACCGGCGGGAGCCCGGCGATCCGGGTGAGGTACAGCGCCCAGATCGTGAACCAGAGGCCGTCGCCGAGCGCGGAAACCCCGCGGCCCCACAGGAGACTTCGCATGCATCCACCCTTCACGAGGATGTGAAGGGTAGTTCCCGGTCGACGCCGTGAGCAATCATCATTCACGTACTCGTGAAGCGTGCTAGGCTCGCGCGCGTCGGAAGGAACGGTGATGGGCGGACTGGTCGATGCGGGCAACGCGGTCCAGGGCGCGATCGTCGAGCTGACGCGCGAGCTGGCCGACCCGGTGCGGCTCACGGCCCTGCAGGTGCTGGCGGCGGAAGGCCCGCACACGATGGTGCAGCTGGCCGACGCGCTCGGGGTGACCGCACCCCGGCTGGGCAACCACTTGGCCCGCCTGCGAGCGGCGGGGCTGGTGACGGTCGAACACACCGGGCGGCACGCGATGTACCGCGTCGGCCGCGAAGACCTCCTGGGCGTGCTCACCGCCCTCGCGCACTACGCCGGCAACGAGAGCATCGCGCCACCGGATCGGACGGAGTCGGGCGCGGACCTCGCGCACACGTGTTACGACCACGCGGCGGGACGGCTCGGCGTGGCGGTGTTCGCCTTGCTCGTCGCGCGGGAAGCGTTGCGGCCGCCGGACGGTTCCGCGGCGGACGTCGTCCTCGGCGACGACCTGTCGGCGTTCCGGGACCTCGGGGTCACCCCGGCGGAGGTGGCCCCGGGCCGCCGCCGCCCGGCGACGGCGTGCCTGGACCGCACCCACCGCGTCCCCCACCTCGGAGGCGTCCTCGGCCACGAAGTCCTGGAGGCGTTCCTGGCCGACGGCCTGGTCCGGCGGGGCCCGGGAGAGCGCGAACTGCGGATCACCCCACGGGGGCGCCGCCGGTTCGGTACCCTGCTGCCGGGTTTCTGACAGTCGTCAGCGCCGCCCGGAGCGCGACGCGGCGAGGTACTCCCGGTTCAGCGTCGCGATGCTCGCGAACGGAATTCCCTTCGGGCACGACGCCACGCACTCGCCCGTGTTCGTGCAACCGCCGAAACCCTCGGCGTCCATCGCCCCCACCATGTCGAGGACCCGGCTCGCGCGTTCCGGCCCACCCTGCGGCAGCAAGCTCAGATGCGTCACCTTCGCCGCCGTGAACAGGGTTGCCGAGCCGTTCGGGCAGGCCGCCACGCAGGCGCCGCAGCCGATGCACGTGGCGTTGTCGAACGCCAGGTCCGCGTCCGGCTTGGGGACCGGTGTCGCGTGGGCGTCCGGGGCGCTTCCCGTCGGCGCGCTGACGTACCCGCCCGCCTGGACGATCCGGTCGAGCGCCGAACGGTCGACCACCAGGTCCTTGATGATCGGGAACCCCGCCGCGCGCCACGGTTCCACGTCGATCACGTCGCCGTCGGCGAAGGAGCGCAGGTGGAGCTGGCACGACGTCGTGCGCTCGGGGCCGTGGGCGCGGCCGTTGATCACCACGCCGCACGAGCCGCAGATGCCTTCGCGGCAGTCGTGGTCGAACGCCACCGGTTCGTCGCCCTCCTCGATCAGCCGCTGGTTCAGGACGTCCAGCAGCTCGAGGAACGACATCTCCGGGCTGACGTCGTCGACCGGGTAGGCGACCAGCCGCCCCTCCGCGGCCGGGCCGGCCTGCCGCCAGACGCGGACGGTGAGTTTCATGTGTAGCTCCGCTGGGTCGGGTGGACGTGCTCGAAAACCAGTTCTTCGCGGTGCAGCACCGGCTCGGCGCCGTACTCCCACGCGGCGACGTGCGCGAAGTTCTCGTCGTCCCGCAGCGCCTCCCCCGAGGACGTCTGGTGTTCTTCGCGGAAGTGCCCGCCGCACGATTCCTCGCGCGCGAGGGCGTCGACGAGCATCAGCTCGGCCAGCTCCAGGAAGTCCGCGACGCGGTTGGCCTTCTCCAGCTCCTGGTTGAGCTCCGCGCCGCCGCCCGGGATGCGGACGTCCCGCCAGAACTCCGCCCGGAGCCCGGGCACCCGGTCGAGGGCCTTGCGCAGGCCTTCGCGGGTGCGGGACATCCCGCAGTGGTCCCACATCAGCAACCCCAGCTCGCGGTGGAACGAGTCGACCGACCGCGTCCCCCGCACCGCCAGGAGCCGGGAGATCCGGTCGCGCACCTCGGTCTCCACTTCGAGAACCGCGGATTCGGGGACGTCGCCGAGCCGGGTGCCGCCGAGGTAGTCGTTCACCGTCGCCGGAAGCACGAAGTAGCCGTCGGCGAGGCCCTGCATCAGCGCCGACGCGCCGAGCCGGTTGGCGCCGTGGTCGGAGAAGTTCGCCTCGCCGATCACGAACAGCCCGGGGATGGTGCTCTGCAGGTCGTAGTCCACCCACAGCCCGCCCATCGTGTAGTGGATGGCCGGGTAGATCCGCATCGGCACCGCGTACGGGTCTTCCGCGGTGATGCGCTGGTACATGTCGAAGAGGTTGCCGTAGCGGGCCTCGATCGCCGGGCGGCCCAGGCGCGCGATCGCGTCGGCGAAGTCGAGGTAGACGCCGAGACCGCCGGGACCGACGCCGAAGCCGGCGTCGCACACGTTCTTCGCCGCTCGCGAGGCGATGTCGCGCGGCACGAGGTTGCCGAAGCTCGGGTACAGGCGTTCGAGGTAGTAGTCGCGCTCGTCCTCGGGGATCTCCCCCGGCGGCCGCGTGTCGCCGGCCTGCTTCGGGACCCAGATGCGGCCGTCGTTGCGCAGCGACTCGCTCATCAGCGTCAGCTTCGACTGGTGCTCGCCCGACCGCGGGATGCACGTGGGGTGGATCTGGGTGAAGCACGGGTTCGCGAAGTAAGCACCGCGTTTGTGCGCCCGCCAGATCGCGGTGGCGTTGGAGCCCTTCGCGTTCGTCGAGAGGTAGAAGACGTTGCCGTACCCACCGGTGGCGAGCACGACGGCGTCCGCGAGGTGTGTGGTGATCTCACCGGTGACCAGGTCGCGCGCGACGATGCCGCGGGCCCGGCCGCCGGCCACGACGAGGTCGAGCATTTCGGTGCGCGCGTGCAGCTCGACGTTCCCGGCGTCGATCTGCCGGGACAGCGCCTGGTACGCGCCGATGAGCAGCTGCTGGCCGGTTTGGCCGCGAGCGTAGAACGTCCGCTGCACCTGCACGCCGCCGAACGACCGCGTGTCCAGGAGGCCGCCGTACTCGCGGGCGAACGGGACGCCCTGGGCGACGGCCTGGTCGATGATCTGCGCCGACACCTGGGCCAGCCGGTACACATTGGACTCCCGGGCCCGGAAGTCGCCGCCCTTGACCGTGTCGTGGAAGAGCCGGTACACCGAGTCGCCGTCGTTGCGGTAGTTCTTCGCGGCGTTGATGCCGCCCTGGGCGGCGACGGAGTGCGCGCGCCGCGGGGAGTCCTGGAAGCAGAACTGGACGACGTGGTAGCCCTGCTCGGCCAGCGTCGCGCCGGCCGAGCCGCCGGCCAGCCCGGTGCCCACCACGATCACCCGGTGCCGGCGCCGGTTCGCCGGGTTGACCAGCTTCGCGGCGAACTTCCGTTCGTCCCAGCGCTGGTCCAGCGGAACGTGCGGGGTTTTGGTGTCGGCGATCGGGTCGCCGACGCGGTAGTCGGACATCAGTGCACCAGTCCCGTCATGATCGCGACCGGGACGAGGGCGTAGCCGCCCGCGACCACGACCGCCGTCGTGCTGCCGAAGATCCGGATCGCGCGCTCCCGCCGCGGGCGGGTGACGCCGAGCGTGCGCGCGGCGCTCGCGAAGCCGTGGTGGATGTGCAGGCCCAGCATGGCCAGGGCGACGAGGTAGATCAGGTTGACCCACCAGACCCGGAAGTCCGCGACGAGGTTGTGGTACGGGTCGCCCGGGACGAAGTCCTGGTTCACCGTGCCGACGGTGAAGTCCAGGAGGTGCCAGACGACGAACACCGCGAGCGTCGCGCCGCCCCAGCGCATCGTCCGCACCGCGAAGGTCCCGTGCGACGGCGGCCGGTGGGCGTACCGGACCGGGCGGGCGCGGCGGTCGCGGCGGGCCAGCTGCACGGCCGCGGTGACGTGCAGGACCAGCGCGGCGAGCAGGACCGCGCGCTGGAGCCAGAGGAACCACTCGCGGCGCAGCACCGGTTCGCCGATCGTGCGCAGCCAGCCCGCGTAGTGGTTGAGGTCGCCGGCCCCCAGGAACGTCTTGAGGTTGCCGACCATGTGCGCGAACACGAAGGCGAGCAGGAGCAGGCCGCTCACCGCCATGACGGCTTTCTTGCCGATCGTCGAGGCCCAAAAGCGCCGGACGGCGGAGCGCCGGTGCGGGGCGAGGGTGTTCACCACCCGATCGACGGTAAGAGCGCGTCGACCAGAGGTCAAAGACATGATGACTCTATTGTCGATAGGCTGTGACTATGCAGTTCCAGCAGCTCGCGTACTTCGTCGCCGTCGCGGAGCACCGGCACTTCACCCGCGCCGCCGAACAGGTGCGGGTGGCGCAGCCGTCGCTGTCCCAGCAGATCCGCGCGCTCGAACACGACCTCGGCGCCCCGCTGTTCCACCGGATCCGCGGCAACGTCACGCTCACCGAGGCCGGCGAGACGCTGCTGCCGATCGCGCGGCGGATCCTCGCCGACACCGAAACCGCGCGGCTGGCCATCCGCGAACTGGCCGAGCTCGACCGCGGCCGCGTCCGGCTGGGTGCGCCGCCGAGCCTGTGCACGGGCCTGCTGCCCGCGATGCTCGCGGCCTTCCGCCGCCGGTACCCGGGCATCCAGCTGGAGCTGCACGAGAGCGGGTCGGGTGACCTGCGGCAGCGGCTGGCCGAGGGCGCGCTGGACCTGGCGCTGCTGGCGGGCGCCCGGATCACCGCCGACGCCGGCCTGACGGCGACCCCGCTGCTGCTGGAGGAGCTGGTGGTGATCTCCGCCCCGGAGGCGCCGGTCGCCGGTGACCGCCTCGGCATCGGGCAGCTCGCCGACGTCCCGCTGGTGATGTTCCGCCGCGGTTACGACGTCCGGGAAGCGACGGTCAACGCCTGCCGCGCGGCCGGGTTCGAGCCGTCGTTCGCGATCGAGGGCGGCGAGATGGACGCGGTGCTGGAACTGGTCCGTGCGGGGGTCGGCGCGGCGGTGGTGCCGAGCACGGTGGCCGGCGACCGGTTCCGGATGACCCGCTTCACGCCCGACGCGGGGATGACGCGCGTGGTGCAGCTGGCCCACCGCGCCGATCTGGAACCGACCCGGGCGGTGCGCGCGCTGCGGGCGGCGATCGCGGGGTTCGTGGCCGACCGGGCCCGGAGGGAGAGCCTGCCGCCGGGCATCGAGTCCCTGGTGGACGAGATCAGCTGAGGCCGAACCGCTCGGCGAACCCCGCCATCTCCGCCCGCCTGCGGCCGGGTTCCGCCGTGCCGGGCGTCACGACGATGCGGGTCACCCCTTGCCGAGCCAGCTCCTCGACGTCCTCTGTGGACATGTCCGGTGCACCCCAGCGCGTGTACTCGATGGTCTCCGGGTCGCTCGCGGTGGCCCGGACGAGCTCGAACTGGCGGCGGCGTTCGTCCGCCGTGAGCGCGCCGCCGGGGAAGTACCCGTCGCCGCGCCGGCCGGCGCGGCGGGCCGCGGCCGTGCTCGAACCGCCGACGTGGATCGGCAACGTGCGGACGCCGGCCGGCTTCGGAAAGATGCAGGCGTCCTCGAAGGAGAAGAACTCGCCGGCGAAGGAGACGCCCTCTTCACCGCCCGCCCAAAGCAGGCGCAGGACGTCGATGGCCTCGTCGGTCCGGCGGCCGCGGGTGGCGAAGTCGACGCCGGCCGCCCGTGCCTCGCCGGGCAGGGCGCCGACGCCGACGGTGAGCAGCCGCATGCGTCCGCCGGACAGCACGTCGATCGTCGCGAGCCGCTTGGCCAGCACGACCGGGTGGTGGTAGGGCAGCAGCAGGACGCCGGTGCCCAGCAGGATGCGGCTCGTGACGGCGGCGACGAAGCTGAGACACTCCAAGGGGTCCGCGAACGGCAGCGACGGCGGCAGCGCCATCGGCCCGATCTTCGCGCCCGGGTACAGGGCGACGTGCTCCGGCAGGTACAACGACTCGAACCCGCACTCCTCCGCGTCCCGGGCGAACCCGGCGATCGTTTCCGGGCCGGCGCCGAAGAAGGGGGTGCTGTAGCTGATTCCGAACTTCACCCACGGAAAGCTAAAGGTTGCCGTGCACGTCAAGGCAACTTCGTCAAGCGGGTCAAAGCGGCGAACCCGTCGTCGGTCCCGGGCCAGTGGGCCCGCACGGCCTCGAGCCCGGCGCGGCGCACGACCGAGCGCAGGACGGCGCTGACGATGATGGCGTCGTCGGCGTACCCGAGCACCGGGATGAAGTCCGGCACCAGGTCGATCGGCAGCGCGAGGTAGGCCAGCAGGAGGCCGAGCCGGATCCGGACCCCGCGTGGCAGCGTCTTGTCGGCGGCCAGCCGGCGCACGAGCCTCAGCACGTCCGGCAGCAGCCGCAGCGCCTCCCGCAGCAGTCCCCCGCGCGGCCGGACGATCACGAGCGCGACGACGAGGGCGGCCCACGCGAGCAGCAGGGCGGCCGCGACCCCGATCAGCAGATCCCACCAGAACGCTCCCGTCACCCGCTCGAGGTTACGGGTGCGTCCCGCGATCGGGCGGGTTTGACTCCCGGCCACCGGGGAACGCGGAACGGACAGGCTCGGCAGGCGGAGGTCGGTGTGCTCGGTGGGTTGTTCGCGGTCACGAAGGCGGGGATGACGCTGGCCTTGGCCGGCCCGCTCCTCCTCACCCGCCAGGCGAAACAGGTGCTCGGCCCGCTCGCCGGCGACCTGGTCGCGGGCGCCGCCGGGACCGCGGCCGAAGCGACCCGGACGAGCAGCCGCACCGCCGTGCGCGCCGCGCGGTCGTGCGCAACGCGGCGGGTCCGCGGTCCGCCGTCTGGCGCGCGGGACGCCGGCTGCACGTCCCCCTGCGCCCCACCGGAGACCGTCCGGACGGCTCCGCGTTCGCTGCCGAGCTGGCCGGGCACACCGACGTCGCCGGCGCCTACTGGGACGGCGGGCTCGGCAGCGTGGTCCTCCACCTCGCCGAAGAGGCCGCCGCCGACCGCGTTCTCGACTGGATCGCCGATCGCTGCGGGCGGCACGGGCTGACGGCGGCCGAGCCCGGTGACTCCGCCCCCGCCCACCCCGGCGACACCTACGGCGTGCGGACCGCCGCCCTCGCCCTGGCGATGGACGTCGCCGGGCTCGCCGTTTCGGTCGGCACCCGGACGACGCGGCTGCACCCGGCCGTGCGCGCCGCCGTGTCGGCGGCCCGGGAACACCCGGCCGTCCGTGCCGCGCTCGACGAGCAGTTCGGCTGGTACACGGCCGAACTGGCGCGCGCGGGCGTGTCCGCGGCGGTGCGCGGGCTGAGCCAGGACCCCCTCGAACTGCTGCTGGACGCCGTCCTGCGAACCGGCCAGCTCACCGAGGCGATCGCCCGGCTCACCGCGTTCGACGCCCACCACGACGACCTCTGCTCGCCGGAGCGGCCCAGCCTCGGCGTGACCCCGGCGGAGCGCCGGGTCCGGATCCCCATGGAGGACTACGCCCGCAACGCCGTCGGCGGCGGCCTGCTCGCCGCCCTCGCCGACCTGCTGGTGCGCCGCAACGCGCGCGAAGCCGCCGAAGCGTTCCTCGCGGCGTCGCCGATGCCTGCCCGGTATGCCGACACCGCCTTCCACACCGCGATGGGGACCGCGTTCGCCCGCGAAGGCGTGCTCGTCCGCGACCCGGACCGGCTCAAGGCACTGGACACTGTGGACACCGTCGTGCTGCACGCCGACGCGCTGCACGGCCCGGACGGCCTCGACCCGCACGCCGAAGCCGTGCTGGACGCGGCCCGCCGGGCCGAGGCACGGGTGGTCATCGCCGGGGCCGGCGCCCGCGAGCGGCTCGGCGAGTTCAGCTCGCTCGCCGACGACGTCGCCGAGGAATCGTTCTCCGGGCTGGTGACGCGGCTGCAGGACGACGGCCGGGTCGTGCTCACCGTCGGGCGGCCGCCGGCGGCGTGCGCGCCGAACTGCGACGAGGTGGCGGGCCTGCTCGCCGGGGACCTCTGCGTCGCCCTCGCCGACCGCGGTGCCCCGGTGCTCTGGGGCGCCGACCTCGTCGTCCGGCCGGGGCTGACCCGCGTGTGGCGGGTGCTGCGGGCGGCCGCGGCCGCGCGGGTGAACAGCAAGCGGGCGACCCGGGTGGCGACCGCGGGCGGCTTGATCGGCGGCCTGCTGCTGATGTCCCGCCGCCGCCGGACGCTGGTGCCGGTCGTGCCGCGGCTGGACCCCGTGCTGCTCGGCGGGCTGACCGGCCTGACGATGGGCACGCTCGCCGCGGTGCGGGTGGCCGCCGCCCGGCCCCCGGCCGGCCGCACCCGGATCGCCTGGCACGAACTGACCGGCGAGGAGGTCCTCCAGCGGCTTGCGGACGCCCGAGCCGAGCCGACGAACTGGGAGCTGACGACCCGGCGGGTGCGGGCGGCCGCCGGGGCGGTGGCCCGGCACCCGGCCGCGGCGCCGGTCCGGTTCGGGACCGGCCTCGCCGCCGACGTCGTCGCCGAGCTGAACGACCCGCTGACCCCGGTGCTGGCCCTCGGCGCGGTCGCGTCCGCGGTGGTCGGCTCGCCGGTGGACGCGCTGCTGGTGGCCGCGGCCATGGGCCTGAACGCCGTCGTCGGCGGGGCCCAGCAGTTCCGCGGCCGCCGAGCGCTGGCGAAACTGCGGGACGACGAGCGGCAGCGGGCGCGGCGGGCAGGCGGCGAGGTCGTCGACGCGCGGGCGATCGAACCCGGCGACCGGATCGAGCTGCGGGTCGGCGACGTCGTCCCGGCCGACGCCCGGTTGCTGACCGCGGGCGACCTCGAAGTCGACGAATCCGCGCTGACCGGCGAGTCGCTGCCGGTCGCCAAGCAGCTCGACCCGGTACCGGGCGCCCCGATGGCCGAGCGCAGCTGCCTGGTCTTCGCCGGCACCACGGTGGTCAGCGGCGAAGCCACCGCGGTGGTCGTCGCGGTCGGCTCGGAGACGGTGGCCGGCCGGGCGGTCGAGCTGGCCACCCGCACCGCCGCCGCGGTCGGCATCCAGGCGCGGCTGCAGGACCTCACCCGCCGCGCCCTGCCGCTGACCATGCTCGGCGGCGCGCTCGTCACCGGCCTTTCGGCGATCCGCGGCCGTCCGCTGCGCCGCGCGCTGGCCGGCGGGGTCGCCATCGCCGTCGCCGCGGTGCCCGAGGGACTGCCACTCGTGGCCACCGTCGCGCAGCGGGCGGCGGCCCGGCGCCTGTCCGCGCGCGGCATCCTCGTCCGGGCGCCGCGGGCGCTGGAAGCGTTGGGGCGCTTGGACGTCGTGTGTTTCGACAAGACCGGCACCCTGACCGAGAACAAGCTGCGCGTGGTGACGACGACCGGGCCCGGCGGGGAGGCGCGCGAGCCGGGGCCCGAGGACGTCGTGGTGCGGGCCGCCGCACGGGCGTGCCCGGGCACGCTCGACGATCCCCACGTGCGAGCCCACGCGACCGACCACGCCGTGCTCGACGCCGCCGGCCCGGACGAGGGCTGGACCGAGCTCGCCGGGCAGCCGTTCGAGGCGAACCGCGGCTACTCGGCCACGATCGGCCGGGAGGGGGACGGCGAGGTGACGCTGCTCGTCAAGGGCGCCCCGGAGGTCGTCCTGCCTGCCTGCACCAGCGCGGAGGAGCTCGCCCGCGCCGCGGAAGCGCTGGCGGACCAGGGGTTGCGCGTGCTCGCCGTGGCGTCCCGGAAGGCGCCGCCGTCGCTCGACGACGACGCGGAAGTGCTGACGCACCTGGAGTTCCTCGGTTTCCTGGGGCTGGCCGACACGCTGCGGCCGACGGCCGGGCCGCTGATCGGCGGGCTGCGCGAGGCCGGCGTCTCACCCGTGATGCTCACCGGCGACCACCCGAACACCGCGCGAGCAATCGCGACGTCGCTCGGCTGGCCGTCCGACGCCCCGGTCGTCACCGGCGACGAGCTGGCCGCGCTCGATCGCGCCGGCCGGGCCCGGCTGCTGTCCGGCGCCGGCGTGATCGCCCGCGTCGCGCCGGAGCAGAAGCTGCAGGTGGTCGAGTGGTTGCGCGAGGCAGGGCGGGTGACGGCGATGGTCGGCGACGGCGCGAACGACGCGGCGGCCATCCGCGCCGCGGACGTCGGCATCGGCGTGCGCGCCCGGGCCTCGACCGCCGCCCGCATGGCGGCCGACGTCGCGCTGACCGACGAGGACCTGACCGTGCTGCTGGAGGCGGTCGCGGAGGGCCGCGCGCTGTGGCGGAGCGTGTCGGACGCGGTGGTGATCCTGGTCGGCGGCAACGCCGGCGAGATCGGCTTCTCGGTGCTGGGCACCCTGCTGGCGGGCGACTCGCCGCTGGGCACCCGCCAGCTGCTGCTGGTCAACCTGCTGACGGACCTGTTCCCGGCGATGGCGGTGGCCGTGACGCGTCCGGACGACGACCGTGCGCCGGGCGGCCTCGGCCCGGGCCTGAACCGCGCGATCACCAGCCGCGGCGTGACGACGGGCGTCGGCGCGACGACGGCGTGGCTGATCGGCCGGTTCACCCCGGGAACGGAGCGCCGCACGAGCACGATGGCCCCGTGCGGCCTGGTCGGCACCCAGCTGGCCCAGACCCTGCGCGGCCGCCGCCGCAGCCCCCTGGTGGTCGGGACGGCGGTCGGGTCCGCCCTCGCGCTGGCGGCGATCGTGCAGACGCGGGGGGTGAGCCGGTTCTTCGGCTGCACCCCGCTCGGCCCGCTGGCCTGGGCCGGCGTCGGCGCGGGAGTCGCGACCGGGGCCTTGACGTCGTCGTTGCCGATCCTGCGCCGGGAGGCGGTGGCGTCCACAGTGGACACCACCGCCGGCCGCTGAGGTCAGGCGCCGTCCACCGACCCCGGCGGCAGGAAGTCGACGTCGTGCAGGGCCGACAGCCGGACCACCTCGGCCGGGTCGCTCAAGTCGTGCAGCCGGTCGAACAGCTGCGCCAGCCGCCCGGCCGGGCTCACCCAGAACAGCGCGCGGGTGAGGGCATCGCTGCGGTTGTAGTAGGCGTGCGGAAGGCCTTTCGGCATCCGCACGGTGTCCCCGGGGCCGGCGGTCGTCCATTCGCCGTCGAGGTAGAGGGTGAAGACGCCGTCCAGGACGTAGATGTGCTCGTCCTGGGTGGGGTGCACGTGCGGCGGCACGCCGGTCCCGGGCGGGTCGAGGGTTTCGAAGGCGAAGCTGGACGCACTGGCGGCCTTCATGGCGTAGGTGTGGCCGAGGACGTTCCACACCTTCCCTTCCCCGGCGGGGGTGATGCCCTTGGGCAGGGGGCCGAGCACGATCTCTTCTCCGGTCATGGCAGGTCACTTTCCGGTGTCCCGGCCGCGTTGTCCAGGACCTCGGCGGTGAACCCGGCTCCGGCGGCGAGGCGGACGAGGTCGGCGCCGTGGTCGGCGGGCAGGAGTACGAGCGGGTAGCAGTCGGACTCGATGTCGAGCACGGCGAGGGCGGTTCCCGCGCGGTGCAGGCGGGTTCCGGCCTCCTCGAGGAAGTCGTAGGTCGGCAGCTCGCTCCCGGCCGGCGTCCAGACGTCATCGGCGATCGGTGCGGACCGCAGCCCCCGCAACCGGCCGGTGATTTCGTCCGGCGCCTCCTTCCAGTCGACCTCGGCGAGCAGCCCCTGATCGGCGAGGGCGTTGACGAGGGCGATCCACGGCAGCAGGTCGAAGGGCTCGTCGATCCCGCGCTCGTCGAGCCGGTCGGCGTGCGCCAGCAGGGTGGCGACCGCGAGAAGCGCGTCACGTGCCGTCATCGATGTCCTCCGTGGGGCCGGCGTCCGACCGGCAGATCACCCGGGCAGGCGGACCTAACGGACCAGTGCCGCCAAGGCCCGGCGGAGATCGGCCGGGTGGCGGATCCACACGTCCACCGCCGGGCCGTCCGGCGAAGTGAGCGTCAGGCACCCCTGGTCTCCCGGGCCCCACAAGGGAACCACCTCCGTCGTCCACGACCGGTCGAACGTCACCGGTCCCACGCCACGGTTGCGGTCCCCGGCCCTCGGCTTCCAGTGCAGCGAACCGTCCCGGAGGGACAGCCGGCCGAACAGCTCACCCACCTCGTCGGCGCGGCGGGCGTGGTGGCCGGGTGCCTTGGCGCCCAGGAGCAGTGCCGCCTGCACCGGCAGCTGGGCCGGCCACGACGGCGCCTGGCCCGCCGCCCGCCGCCGGCGCTCGGCCCGCGCGTCGCGCCACATGATCCACCGGAGCACCACGGCCAGCAGCACGAGCACGCCGAGCGGGGTGGCCACAGCCGGGAGCCAGCCGGTCTTGAGGCCCAGCACCGCCGTCAGCACCACCAGGTACCCGACGCCGAGCAGCGTCCGGGTGCGCCGGCGACGTTCCCGGTCCCGGCCGTATCCGGTCATGCCCACGTCCATTCGCGTTGCGTCAGCAGGCGATCGCGCGCCCGCCGTACGGAGAATACGTGCGCGGCGAACCGTTTCCTCAGTGCGCGCGGGCGCGCAGGTGCGCGCGTTCGCCGTGCCGGCCGAACAGGATCAGCAGCTCCACCGGCTTCCCGTCGGCGCTGCCGAGCCAGTGCGGGATCGTCGTGTCGAACTCCGCCGCCTCGCCCGGCGGCAGGACCAGGTCGTGCTCGCCGAGGACCAGCCGCAGCTGCCCGTGGAGCACGTACAGCCATTCGTGCCCCTCGTGGGTCTGGTGGTCCGGCTCCGGCGGCCGGTCCGCGCTCGGGATGATCATCTTGTAGGCCTGCATGCCGCCGGGCCACCGCGACAGCGGCACGAACGTCATGCCGTACCGGTGGATCGGGGTCAGGTGGATCCGGGGGTCGCCGGTGCGGGGCGCGCCGACGAGGTCGTCGAGCGGGACGTCGTAGGCGCGCGCCAGCGGCAGCAGCAATTCCAAGCTGGCCCGCCGCTGCCCGCTTTCCAGCCGCGACAGCGTGCTCTCCGAGACGCCGGTGGCGGCCGAGACGTCCGCCAGGGTCAGCTCTCGGTGCCGCCGCAGCGCCCGCAGCCGGGGGCCGACGGCGTGCAGGACGTCCTCGAAGTCGTCGCTCACCCGGCCATCTTGCCGGAACCGCAAGAAAGCGTGCCGGAACCGCCAGGGGCCGGTCAGGGTGGGGCCATGACACCGACCACCGAAGCGTCCCGGTTCTGGGACGGCCACTACGCGGCCCACTTCCCCGGCGGCGTGCCGCGGCCCAACGTCCGGCTCACCGAGGTCGTGCCCCCGCTGTCCCCCGGCCGGGCCCTCGACCTCGGGGCGGGTGCCGGCGGGGACGCGCTCTGGCTGGCCCGGCGCGGCTGGCGCGTCACCGCGGCCGACATCTCCGCCGTCGCCCTCGCCCACCTGGACCGCCTCGCCGGGGAACTCGGGCTCGCGGACCGGATCACCACCGAGCGGCACGACCTGGCCGCGACCTTCCCGGCGGGCCCGTTCGACCTCGTTTCCGCGCACTACCTGCACACGTCGTTCCCGCTGCCCCGCAACCAGGTGCTGCGGCGGGCGGCGGAAGCCCTCTCCCCCGGCGGCCGGCTGCTGGTCGTCGAGCACGGCTCGGTCGCGCCGTGGTCGTGGAACCAGGACCCGGCCGCTCTTCCCGCGTTGGAGGCGCCGCCACTCGACCCCGCGGAGTGGACCGTCGAGCGCGCCGACGCCCTGGCCCGCCGCGCCACCGGACCCGGCGGGCGGACCGCCGACGTCGTCGACCACCTGCTGCTCGTCCGCCGCACCGCCGGAAAGGACCCCCGATGACCCGGACCCGACGGCGGGACACCCCGCCCCCGCGCACCGGACCGGCCGAGAAGGACGTGCTGCGCGGCTTCCTCGACCACCTGCGGGCCGCGATCGTCGCGAAGGCCGAGGACGTGCCGGAACCGCAGGTCCGGACGCCCGGAGTCCCGTCGGGCACCTCGCTGCTGGGCTTGGTCCGGCACCTGGCCCACGTCGAGCGGTTCACCTTCCTCGGCGAGGACGTCGCCGACTGGCCCGGCACGTTCCGGCCGCGGCCGGACGAGACGGTCGCCTCGGTCGTGGCGGACTACCGCGCCGCGTGCTCGCAGGCGAACGCGGTCATCGACGCCTGCACCGACCTGACCCGGCCGGTGGCCCGCCCCGGCCGTGCCGCGCCGTCGATGCGCTGGGCCCTGGTCCACCTGATCGAGGAGACCGGCCGCCACGCCGGGCACGCCGACATCCTCCGCGAGCTGATCGACGGCAGCACCGGCCGCTGACGTGCCGGTCGTCGTGCTCGCCACTCCGATGTGGACGGTCAGCTGTTCCACATCCGGGCGGTCAGCCGGAGGAACTCACGGCCGTCGCCGACGCTCAGTGCCGCGCGGCGATCCGGGTAGACGTCCAGCACGCGGTCCACCCCGGTCAGCCGCAACGCGCGGCTCACCAGGGGGTTGCCGCCGGTGACGACGCGGAGCCGGGCGTTCTGGGCGGCGGCGTGGTCGGTCACCGCGCTCAGCGCGCGGACGCCCGCCGCGCCCAGGAAGTGCAGTTGCGCCAAGTCCAGCACGATCACCCGCGGTTCCAGGCTGCTCGCCAGCGCCGCGGCGACCGCCCCGACGACGACCAGCACCGTGCCGGCGTCGAGCTCGCCGGACAAGGTCAGGAGCACCGGCTCGCCGTGCGAGCACGAAACCCGCAACCGCCCCGCCGGGGACCCGAAGGACGCCACGCGAAAACACCCCATCCACCACGAGACCGGCACGAACAGGCATTGCGGCTCCTGCACGACCCGCTCGCGCGTCAGGCTAATAACCGTCTCCGGCTGATCACAAGGTGTGACCACCCGAGTCGACCCGATCGTGTTTCACCAGGGGAAGACGGGGGAAGTCACGCGGGGCGATCTGCTCTCAAGGAGGTTGTCATGGCGGCAACACCCGATCCGGCGTCCGCCGGGGTGCGCACGCTCATCCCGGCCCGCATCGACCGGTTGCCCTGGTCCCCGTTCCACACGCGGATGGTGGTCGCCCTCGGGGTGGCCTGGATCCTCGACGGCCTCGAGATCACGGTGGCCAGCGCCGTCGCCGACACGCTCACCAAGCCCGAGACGCTGCACATGTCGTCGGCGGCCGTCGGGCTGCTGGCGACGATCTACCTGGCCGGCGAAGTGGTCGGGGCGCTGTTCTTCGGCAGTCTCTCGGACAAGCTCGGCCGGCGGAACCTGTTCATGCTGACGCTGGCCGTCTACCTCGTCGGCAGCGGCCTGACCGCGCTGACCCTGGGCAACGGCGCGGGCTGGGTCATCTTCCTGTACGCCACCCGGTTCATCGCCGGCATGGGCATCGGCGGCGAGTACGCGGCCATCAACTCCGCGATCGACGAGCTGATCCCCGCCCGCTACCGGGGCCGGGTGGACATCGCCGTCAACGGCACCTACTGGGCCGGCGCCGTGCTGGGCACGATCGGCACCTACATCCTGCTCAACCGGATGGACCTGTCCCTGGGCTGGCGGCTGGGCTTCCTCATCGGACCGGTGCTCGGCCTGGTGATCCTGCTGGTGCGGCGGCACCTGCCGGAGAGCCCGCGGTGGCAGATCATGCACGGCAAGGCCGACGCGGCCGAGCAGTCGATCAAGCAGATCGAGGAGGAGGTCGAGCACGGCGGCCGCAGCCTGCCGCCGGTCGACGAGAAGAAGGCGATCGAGGTGACGCCGGCCGAGCAGATCGGGTACGTCGCGCTGGCCAGGGTGCTGTTCCGCGAATACCCGTCGCGGGCGGTGCTGGGTGCGTCGCTGATGATCAGCCAGTCATTCCTCTACAACGCGATCTTCTTCACCTACACGCTGGTGCTCGGCAAGTTCTACGGCGTCTCGTCCGAGGCGACGCCGATCTACCTGATCGCGTTCGCGGTGGGCAACCTGGTCGGCCCGTTCACGATCGGCCACCTGTTCGACACCCTCGGACGGCGCAAGATGATCTCCGGGACGTACGTCGTGTCGGGCGTGCTGCTGGCGATCACCGCGGTGCTGTTCTACGCGGGCGCGCTCAACGCGATCACCCAGACGATCGCGTGGTGCGTCATCTTCTTCTTCGCCTCCGCGGGCGCGAGCGCGGGCTACCTGACGGTGAGCGAGATCTTCCCCCTGGAGGTCCGGGCCAAGGCGATCGCGGTGTTCTTCGCCATCGCGCAGTGCTTCGGCGCACTCGGCCCGGTGATCTACGGCGCGCTGATCGGCACGGGCGAGCACCCGGTCCGCCTGTTCATCGGCTACCTGCTGGGCGCGGCGGTGATGATCGCGGGCGGCCTGATCGCCCGGTTCCTGGCCGTGGACGCGGAAGGCAAGTCCCTGGAGGACATCGCCCAGCCGCTGGCGGCCTCCGGACGCCGGGGCCGCACCCGTGCGGAAGGGGCGTCCTCGCCCTTCTCGACCTGACGGGACACCCGGCCCGAACGTCGCGAATGACTCATTCGGGACCTCCGACGTCCCGAAT